>JAGALE010000124.1 GCA_017625335.1 Lachnospiraceae bacterium | reverse complement strand
TGGACAAGTCATAGGACGGAGAGCAAATACTTCCTTATCCTTTTCTTCATCACCAAGTACAAACATACCATCTTTGTAGTGATCCCAATGTCCTGAAATCTTGTAAAGGTCAGACTTTGCCATAAGAGGAGTCTTAGTCCTCATATAGCCGCGCTTTTCTTCCTCGTCCTCAATCCATCTCTGGAGAGTCTGAATAATCTGAACACCTTTTGGCATAAGAAGTGGAAGTCCCTGACCGATAACATCAACAGTTGTGAAAAGCTCAAGCTCACGACCAAGCTTATTGTGGTCACGAAGCTTAATGTTCTCTAAGAACTCAAGTCTTTCCTCAAGGTCTGCCTTCTTAGTAAATGCAGTACCATAGATTCTAGTAAGCATCTTATTATCTGAGTTACCTCTCCAGTAAGCACCTGAAGATGAAGTTAACTTGAAGAACTTAACAGCCTTAGTATTCATAAGGTGTGGACCTGCACAAAGGTCAGTGAAATCACCCATAGTGTAGAAGCTAATAGTTGCATCCTCAGGTAGGTTATTAATAAGCTCTACCTTGTAAGGCTCATCCTTCTCTTCCATAAGCTTGATTGCCTCAGCTCTAGGAAGGGTAAATGCAGTTACCTCAGAGCCTTCCTTAACAAGCTTCTTCATCTCAGCTTCAATCTTATCTAAATCCTCACGGCTAAGTGAAGGCATATCGAAGTCATAGTAAAAACCATTGTCAATAGCAGGACCTATTGCACACTTTGCATCAGGGAAAATGTGCTTAACTGCCTGAGCTAAAATGTGGCTTGCTGTATGCCAGAAGGTTTTCTTACCCTCTTCGTCATTAAATGTGAAAATGTTAAGAGTTGAGTCCTTGTCAACGATTGTTCTAAGGTCACATACTTCTCCGTTAATCTCTGCTGCACAAGCCATACGTGCAAGACCCTCGCTGATGTCAGCTGCTATGTCGTATGCACTCATTGGCTCGGCGTACTCTTTTGATGATCCGTCTTTTAAAGTGATAATCATAGTTCTTTCTTCCTTTCCTTTCTTGGTTTCCCGGACGCTTAGCTCATAGGCAAAGGGATTCCGGCGACTGTAAGAGGTCGCCTACACCCCTTACCTATGTTCGCTAAGCTGTTTGTCGGATAAGCACCAGTGATTTACTGGACTTAGTTGCTAGGGGCGATGATGTGGATTCTCACATAAGCATCCGTCAAGGGGCGAAGGCAACCTCTTACAGTTGCCGTAGTCCCTTAGACGGTGCGGTGTGAGAAAAAAAGAAAAGCCCCCAGCGTAATACTTTACGCTAGGGACGATAAATCGCGGTTCCACCCTAGTTCCATCTTGTATAAATACCTGACATCCAAGGGATGCCCACGCATCTTACAAAATGACACTCTTTAATGATTGTAACGTAATCAACGGCCTGTGTTTTGAACAGGCAGCTCCGAGGTAGTCTTCCCATAAGCGTATTCTGAATTCTCTCTCAGCGGGTAGTGGAATTCTCTCTGTAGACCGGTTTTATGGTACTCGTCTCTTCATAGCCGATAAGTTTATTAAACTAAATTTGATTTTAGGACTGAAATTAAAAAAAGTCAAGAGGATTATATTAGCAGATACAAAAAATATTGATAGGATTAATTATTTATAATTATTGAATTTTACTCAGCAATTCCATCGATTTCTTCCTTACATTTTTTGCCATCTGCGAGGAGAGCTCTTAATGTATCTGCATCATCATTCTCCATAGCTTCCTTATACTCAGTAAGAGACTTTATAAAGCAGTCAAGCTCCTTAATAAGATGTGCTTTATTCTCTAAGAAAAGCTCTGTCCACATATTTTCATTCAACCAGGCAACTCGTGTTAAATCCTTGTAGCTACCTGCTGAAAATCCGTCGTGGTTTTTGGCAGTAGGACTTTTCACGTATGCATTAGATACTACATGGGCCATCTGTGAGGTAAATGCAATCATAGCATCATGTCTTTCGGCGTCACAGATTGTGAACTTTCCAAACTTTATAGGGGAGAGAAGCTTCTTGGCTCTCTCAATAGTTGTCTCATCAGATAAATCCTCTGGGACCAATACCATAGATGCACCATTATACATAGTCTTCATACTATAGGAAAGACCTGAGAAGTGACGACCTGCCATAGGGTGTCCTCCCACGAATGTAAAGCCATGCTCCTTAGCTATTGGGTAGCACTCCTTGCACACATATTCCTTAACACCACAGCAGTCTATAACCATAGTGTGATTACTAATATGGTTAGCATGTGCTTTTAAGTAATCTATGGATGCCTGTGGGTAGAGAGCTAGGAGTATAAGGTCACAATTAGGTATTGTAGACTCATTAAGCTCACCCTCCATAATCTTCATATCATAAGCAGCATTCATAACCTGTTCATTTATATCGTAAGCGTAAACTCTATGTTCATCATTTTCACTGTAGGCCTTTGCGAATGAACCACCGATAAGACCTAATCCAACTATTCCAACTGTCATAGGATATATCCCTTCTTAATTTAGATTATGGGTAGATTCCCATAAACATATAATACAACACTTTAAAGTGTTAAATCAACCCATAATGTAATATTTTTTTATTTTTAAAAGAATATTATTAGAATTTGGTCATAAGAAATAATATTTTACTTGCTGTATAAGAAAAATATACTCTGTCAATAATTTGCATATCAAAATTAAAACAAGGAGATATGTTATGAACAAGAAATCAAAGATTTATCTGGTTGTACTTATATGGGCTGCTGCCCTTCTTCAGCTTACTATTAATAATTCTATAAATAGGGAAAAGATGATGGTGGAGCAGGCTATGAGTCAAGGGGTAGAAAACCTTATTAGTGGAAGCACCAAAGCTTATGGCTACTACGGTGACCAGGAGTTATCAAAACCAGCCAAGGAAAGTATGGTGAAGTCTCTTGCAAAAAAGCTTGGAATTACATCAGGCTATGAGCTAAGCTGCGACAATATTAGAAATGGAAGAAAAACAACCCTAACAAAGCTGGGGCAGCATGGGGATACTACTATTTCTGTTATAACCCTTGATGTGGAGGATGAGTATGGTCAGCCGATAGTTGAGAATTACGTTATGGTAGAGATAAGTCTTAAGGGAAGTGGGGCTACGGCCACTAGCAATTATTATGATGAGCTAAGGGAAATATATGGGGAGCTTGGGATGAATCCAACTACTAATCTGTACCTATGCTCTCAGGAAAAGGGGCGTCTTGTGGAAAGCGAGATGGAGCAATATGTGGAGGAGTTTTTGGCTAACACGGATGCTAAAGCTGTGGAAACTATGGAGTTTGATAATAATTACCTGGTTTATGGATATTCCAAGAATATATCCGAGTATGTGTACCAGGATGATGAAAAGATAAATGTAAATATTGCATTTTCCTATGATCAGGCTGAGGATGTGACCTATATTCATATGGGAGTGCCATTTGTGGATAGGTCCTTTTAGAGAAAGATTACATTTTAGTTATAGGTAGTTGGTTATATTTTTTTGAAGAGACTTGAAAGGAATTAAGGGGCTAATATGGAATTAGAATCCATATTGGTCTCTTAATTATGTCGTTGAATTATAGGGTGTTTTTTGATAAAATTATAAAAATGAAAGAGCTACTTATATGGGAAGTTTAGCTCTTTTCTTTTACACTAAAATTCTAAACAATCAAAAGAAAAATCAGGAGGGTTAATTTAATGTTAAAGGTGTGGATTACAGGTGCTTCAGGCCATGTGGGCTCGGCACTAAACAAGCTGCTTGACAGAAGTAAATATCAGCTTCTCAATACAGATAAGGAAGATATTGATGTTACTGATCTTGAGCAGGTTACTCATTATGCTCGTCTTCACAGACCGGATGTGGTTATTAACTGTGCGTCTCTTACAGACGTAGCTTACTGTGAGGAGCATGTGGATGAGGCTTACAATGTTAATGCATTAGGTGTAAGAAATGTGGCGTCAGCAGTGGAGGAAATAAGTGGAAAGCTTATTCATATGTCTACTGATGATGTGTTCTGTGCAAATTCGTCAAGACCTTACAATGAGTTTGACAAGACACATCCAAAGAGTATTTATGGTAAGTCTAAGGAGGCTGGTGAGAGATTTGTAAGTCAGCTGTGTAAGAGATTTGTAATTATAAGAAGCTCATGGACCTATGGAATTGGAAAAGATTTCGTGGATGAAGTGCTTCGTGCTGTGGGTAAGGAAGAGGAATTTTTAGTAGCTGAGAATAGATACGGTGTACCTACCTCATGCGAGGAGCTTGCAAAGGTTATCAGATATTTTATAGATAATGATGAGTATGGTTTATACCATGCAGTTTGTAAGGGAAGCTGTAACAGATATGAGTATGCTCAGGCTATACTTGAATATACAGGAAATTCTGACAAGTTAAAGCTAGTACCTGTTAACAAGAATGATATTATGCGACCTGATTACTGTGTTCTTGACAATATGATGCTTAGATTATCAGGAATTGAGGAGCCGACAGAGTGGAGAACTGCTCTTAAGAAATATCTTGAAGAGACGGGAGGGCTTGAGTAATGTCAGAGAAAAAGATTAATGTTGAGGGTAATGAGAAGAAGGGTATAAGCCTTTCAACTAAAATATTTTTGGCGCTTATTATAGGTGCCTTGCTAGGTGTGGTAATTCATTATGTGTTGCCAGATGTAACAATAGGTGAGGATACCAGCCTTAAGAATGATATTATTATAGAAGGTGTATTCTATGTGATTGGTCAAGGCTTTATTCGTCTGATGCAGATGCTTGTAGTACCTCTTGTATTCTGCTCATTGGTATGTGGTGCCATGGCTATTGGAGATACTAAGACACTAGGTAAGGTTGGTGTAAAGACTATAGTATTTTATATTTTTACTACTGCCCTTGCAGTTACTATAGCTCTGTCAGTAGCTTATATGATTAATCCGGGTATTGGTCTTGATATGGATTCTATTCAGAAGGCGGAGGTGACAAGCAATAATACAGAGACTAAGCTTACAGAGACCTTGCTTAATATTATACCTAAGAATCCTATAGGCGCTATGGCAACAGGAGATATGCTTCCTATAATTGTATTTGCCCTTTTCGTGGGAATTATGCTTGCAAAGCTTGGAAGTAAGGCCAGCACAGTGGCTACATTTTTCAGTCAGTTCAATGATGTAATGATGGAAATGACTATGGCTATTATGAAGATAGCTCCAATTGGTGTGTTCTGTCTTATAGCCAGAACCTTTGCAAACCTGGGATTTTCTGCTTTCCAGCCTATGCTTAAGTATATGGGAAGTGTAGTGCTTGCTCTTGCGCTGCAGTGCTTTGTAATATACCAGATTCTTCTCTTTGTATTTACAAGGCTGAATCCTTTGAGGTTTATTAAGAAGTTCCTTCCGGTTATGGGCTTTGCATTTTCAACTGCAACATCAAATGCTACCATTCCAATGTCTATAGACACTCTTGATAAGAAGATGGGTGTATCTAAGAGAATTTCTTCATTTACCATACCACTTGGTGCAACTATCAACATGGATGGTACATCTATCATGCAGGGTGTTGCAGTAGTATTTATCGCTCAGGCATATGGTATTGACCTTACTCTTGGCAACCTGGCAACCGTAGTTCTTACAGCAACTATAGCTTCTATCGGAACAGCGGGAGTTCCAAGTGTTGGTCTTGTAACCCTTGCTATGGTGCTTAACTCAGTTGGACTTCCAACAGAGGGTATAGCACTTATTATGGGTATTGACAGAATACTTGATATGATTAGAACAGCAGTAAATATAACTGGTGACGCAGTTTGTACTACCATTGTTGCTAAGCAGGAGGGCGCCCTGGATAAGGAAGTGTTTAACGAGGGGTAGATAGATTTAATTAATAATAGTCATATTTTGAGATAATAAAACAGTAGCCTGAAGTGAAGATGCTCTGGGCTACTGTTATTTATTATCTGTTTTTAAAATTTCGTAATACAATTCAAAAATCTTATTTAATCTATTAATTCGAGTTGGACTTCCACCATTTAGGAGGTCTATGATTTCTTGTGGAAGCACCACGCTCAGAATGAACCTATGAGGTTATGTCTTGCGTCATAAATAGGTATAATAATATCCTACAAAGGAAACAATTAAAGAAGTTGAGAAATAATAATTATTCATCTTGAAATACTGATTAAACAATGATATTATGAATATACAAATGGAAAGCACCCACTCCAAAGGTGGAAGCTTCCTAGATTAGGTTTATGTGTCCTTATGGACGTCGCCTATCCTGGTGCTGACAGGATAGGCATTTTTATTTTCGCTTATTTCTCTTGTCGAGAAAGGTAAGCAACGCGATGACAAAGCCACCGAAGGAAATTATCAAGGCAAATATGCCAATAATAACAGTAATTATTTCGTAAGCAGTCATAAGCGCCACCTCCCTTCCTATGTATTCCAGCAAGCTGGTTTAATAAATTAGGGAGGCTACCACCCTGTCATGGGTACTTTCGTAAGAACATAATAACATATGAATAAACGAAGTGCAACCGAATTACATATTGAATATCGTAAATGTTAATATATTCCCGCCACCTTAAGTGCCAGAAGTACAAGTACAAAAATTATAGTCGGCTTTACAATCGCACTTCCCTTTTTCATAACAAGACCTGCACCAATATATCCACCAATCATATTGCTTATGGCAGCAGCTATCCCAAGAGAGAAAAGCACCTGACCATTTGCTATGAAAATAACCAAGGAAGTAATATTTGTAGTAAGATTTATAACCTTGGCTTGAGCATTAGCCACACCTACGCTCATTCCTGCGAAGACTGTAAATGCTATGATAAGAAAGGTTCCCGTGCCCGGTCCGTAAAACCCATCGTACATACCGATGATTAGGGCTGCTATGCAGGCTACTATATAGGTGCGCTTATTAAGGGTGACTTCTCCCTGGCCCTCAGGCTTGTCCTTAAAGAGCTTCTTGTTAAGCACAATAAATGCAGCTATAGGAAGTACTGCAAAGAGCACATACTCTAATATTTTTTCCTCTATAATAAGAGACAGCATTGCTCCAATTGAAGAGCCTATAATGGCACATATAACGGATGGTATGGCGAGCTTTACATTAACCAATTTATTTTTTATAAATCTTGCTGTTGCAAGGGTTGTGCCGCAGGTAGATGAAAGCTTGTTGGTTGCTATAGCCTGGTGGAAAGGTACTCCTGCAATAAGGTATGCAGGTAGGGATATAAGTCCGCCGCCACCGCCGATGGCATCCACAAACCCCGCTAGAAATAGCAGGGGGCACACGAACAGATAGGTTCCTAGTGTTAGTTCCATAATATGTAAATTCCTTTCAAAAATCTCTCAAATAATTCACATCAGCTCCAAGGGCAGTATGTGGAATTAGTTGATTTATCTATGGTATTTTTAGGGTTTAATAAATTTTATTCATTCCATAAGCTTTCGAATAATCTATCAACAGCCTCAGGAATAATCTCAGTTTTAATTCCCGAATAATTAACTATAATAGTATGCTTGGTTGCATTTTCCTCCAGGTAAGAATATTGGCTTAAGCAGGATATGGCAACACCATTTTCCATAGCTTTTGATACAAGCTCATCATCACTTAGCTCAGTATCAACCTTCATCAGGAAATGTAGTCCTGAGTTTTCCTCTAAAACCTCAACCCTATGATAATTCTGTTGGTTCTTAATACATTCAAGTACCTTATCACGCTGAACTCTGTAGTAATTGCGCATACGGTTTATGTGCTTTTCTAAGTGCCCCTGCTCTATAAAGCGGTATAGGGTGTACTGCTCAAAATTAGGAACAGTGCAGGAATAAAAGCCTAAGTGCTCCTTGTAAAGGGCGACTAATGATTTAGGCAACACCATATAGCTAATTCTTATGGTGGAGCTTAAGCTCTTGGAAAATGTATTCATATATATAACCTTATCCGCCACATCAATACTTTGAAGAGATGGAATAGGCTTTCCCACAAGTCTAAATTCACTGTCGTAGTCGTCCTCGATTATATATCTGTCACCACTTTTTGCAGCCCAGGATAGAAGCTCGTAGCGTCTGCTTACAGGAGTTACAATTCCTGTAGGGAAGTGATGAGATGGGGAAATATGCAGG
Organism: Lachnospiraceae bacterium; assembly: GCA_017625335.1. Classification (GTDB taxonomy): domain Bacteria; phylum Bacillota; class Clostridia; order Lachnospirales; family Lachnospiraceae; genus Coprococcus_C. The sequence goes on along the minus strand of JAGALE010000124.1, from coordinate 4,747 downwards.
ATGTCAGAAGCTGACTCTTCTAAAGCCTTTATATTAACACCACTTTCGTCCATAGGGATATGGCAGCAGTCCACCTGGTTTGCCTGATAGATTCTGGTAATCTTCTGATATCCCGGATCCTCCACCCCATATCTTTTGTCCCGGCCCAAAAGCTGAATAAGCATACCATATAGATACTCGGTTCCTGCACCTATGATAATTTGGTCAGGCTCCACGCTCATACCACGGAACTGATATAGGTAGTCAGATATTGCCACACGAAGTAATTCGATGCCACAATAAGGAGATCTGACCATAAGCTCTCTCTCGTAATCTGACATTATCTGGCGTAGAGTTTTGGTCCATATTGTAAATGGAAAGCTGTCCTTAGCTGTAGAATTAGATGTAAAATCTGCAAATATTTCATCTTCCGTAGAGCTTTTCGCCACCCTTTTTGCAGGTCTTTTCTCCTCTAGAGCTTTAGTAGTGGAAATGTCACTTACATAGTAACCACTTTTTGGAACAGAGTAGATATACCCCTCTGCAAGTAGCTGAATATAAGCATTTTCCACAGTTATGGTGCTAATATTTAAGTGCTTGGCAAATGCTCTCTTAGAGGGTAGCTTTTCTCCGGGAGACAATTTATAGGCTAAAATATCATTTTTAATTTGCTTGTATAGGTATTCGTAAAGGCTGTCCTTGCCTTTATCCTCAAATGAGTAGGTTAACAATACAAAAACCTCCAATCTGACCATATAAAAAAGATAAAAATTGAATATTTTAATATGGTCAAATGTTAGTATAATGCTTAATATACGAAAAGTAAAGCCTTAGTTGACGGTACATAGGTGATTTCATCAGCAACCCGTCACTAGGAATTAGGAGATTATAAGAAAAGAGGTATTATAATGAAAAGAATTGTAACAGTTCAGGATATATCATGTGTAGGAAAGTGCTCTCTCACAGTAGCTCTTCCAATTATATCAGCCATGGGAGTGGAGACAGCAATTATTCCTACAGCAGTTTTATCAACACATACTATGTTTTCTAATTTCACCTGCAGGGATTTAACAGATGAAATTGTACCTATAACTAAGCATTGGAAGGATGAGAAGCTTAGCTTTGATGCAATTTATACAGGCTACCTTGGTTCAGATGAGCAGATTGAGATTTTAACTAACATGTTTAGAGAGTTTAAGACCAATGACAATGTTATTCTTGTGGATCCTGTTATGGCGGATAACGGTAAGCTTTACCCTGCATTTGATGAAGCATTTGCAGCTAAGATGGCTAAGCTTTGCGGAGAGGCGGATATTATTGTACCAAATATTACTGAGGCAAGCTTCATGACTGGTATGGAGTATAAGGAGAAGTATGATGAGGCATACATTAAGGAGATGCTTCTTAAGCTTTCAGAGCTTGGGGCAAAGATTAGTGTATTAACAGGAGTTAGCTTCAAGGAGGGTACAACCGGAGTTATGGGCTACGATAAGGAGAATGATGAGTTCTATTACTATTCAAATACACTTCTTCCTAAGAGCTATCATGGAACAGGTGATGTATTCGCCAGCACAACAGTAGGTGCCATGATGAATGGCTTTAGCTGGAAGGAAGCTCTTCAGATTGCAGCTGATTTTACTGCCGAGTGTATTAGAATTACTATGGAGGATCCAAATGGCTGCTGGTATGGAGTAAACTTTGAGGCGGCAATACCATACCTGCTTAGATTAATAGGCAAGGCAGTTTAAGAATTAAGAGATATAAATGAAGAGATATATCTATAACATTAACATATACTAATCATACAGAATAGGTATTAGTTAGTAAAATAATTTGTAAGATTAGTGATTTGACAGAATATAACAATAAATCATCTCATAGAATATATGTAAGTAAGATGTAAGGATATGCTATGAGAGATATAAGAGTAAAGGGTGTAGGACCTAAGCACCTTAAGTTATGTACAAAAGCAGCATTAATACTAGTGCTGCTTTTTGTTATGGGAATGCTTATTTCAGGCTGTGGAGAGAAGGAAGAAACGGGTGCTAAGCAGGAGATAGATTTTACGGTTTGTGCCAGGGAGCAGCTACCGGAGGAGCTTTTTAACATAATCGAGGAGAAGAAGGATAAGGTTTGTAAATTCAGCTACACCAACGGAAGCTTTATGTATATCGTAGTGTGCTATGGTGAAAGGGAGATGGAAAACTTAAATGTGGTTGTTAATGATTTCTTCATGACAAAAAGCGCAATATACATTGACACTACCTTGAAAACCGACCAAAGCACATCACAGGATGCAGTGGCTACAGGAGAATATTCTATGTATCCATATATTGTAATTAAGTGTGATAAGTATGATTTGCCGGTGGTGTATGACATAGATTAGTATAGATGAAATATGGGATGATTTTTCCGAATTAAGGTTATTAATTGATAACTATCAGAATATATTTATAAAATAAGAACTAAACCTATATGGGATTAAAAAGCTGGAGGACCTATGGATTTTAATAAGAAGGACATCAATACAAGTGTACTTAAGGAAGCTAGAAATGTTTCCTTTTCGGTGGATGATGATTTTAATATTCCGGATACAAAGGATGACATAGAGAAGGTAATTGCAAGAAATGGGTACATAGTAGTAGAAGAAACAAGCTGTGAGGACGGAAAGGTAAAGGTGTCAGGTACATTATATTTTTCTGTGCTTTATAAAACTGCAGGGAAGAAATCAGATATAGAGGTTTTAGAGGGAGACATTCCATTTGAACAAAGCATCTCTATGGATAAGGTAAGCAGAAATAATCAGGCAGAGTGTCAGGCTAAGCTGGAGGATTTGACAGTAGTTATAATCAATTCCAGAAAGGTAGAGGTCAGATGTCTTATAGAGCAGGGAATCAGTGTATATGAGGATGTTAGAATGGGAGTTGCCTGCGATTTGGAAAACGGTCAGGGTATAGAATGCCTCTACAAGGAGGGGACCATTACTAACACAGTGGTGGCTAAGCACGATGTATTTAAGATTAGAGAGGAGGTAGAGATACCTCAGAGTAAGCCAAATATTAAGGAGATTCTCTGGTCATTTGTGGAGTTAAAGAATATGGACGTTAGGACTATGGACAGTAAGCTTTCCGTTCGTGGTGAGGTGGAAATATTCGTCATATACAAAAGCGAGGAGGAGCACCTTCCTATACAGTACCTTTTCTCTGCAAGAGCAATACAAAGAGAGATAGATTGTCAGGGTGCAACTGAGGCTATGATGCTTGAGGCCGTGTGCACCTTAGGTAAGGGCGAGGTAACTATAAGAGGTGATAAGGATAATGAGGAGAGAATTATAGGTATAGACTATAGCGTAGACATGAACATAAAGCTTTATCAGGATGAAAAGATTAAGCTTATCAGTGACCTTTATTCTCCGGCAGTTGAGATAATTCCTAAGAAGGAAAATATGGTTTGCCATAACCTTATTATGAGAAATGTAGCCAAAGCTAAAATCAATCACAGGGAGACAGTGGGAGATGAAAACACCAAGATACTTCAGGTGTGTCACGTATATGGAAATGTATGGCTAGACGATGTAAAAATCCACCAGGATCAGGTGGAGGTAGAGGGTATAGTAAAGGCAAGTGTTCTCTATATCTCTGCAGGTGAAGAGCCTATGAGCTGTATGGAGATAGATGTTCCATTTTCCTACACTGCTGATACAGTTCCATTATCCAAGGATGATTCTGTTAGAATATACCCTTGCATAGATCAGCTTACAGCAAGCCTTGTAAATTCTCAGGAGATAGAAATCAAGGGTATGGTAAGCTTAAGTATGTCTATATTCGCAAAGAATCAGATGGAAGCAATAACCGATATGCAGCTTGAACCTATCGATACTGCCAAAAAAGCAGCTATGCCTGGTATAGTTGGATATGTAGTGAAGAAGGGAGACACTTTGTGGTCCATAGCAAGAAGGTACTATGCTACAACAGAGTCAATAAAAGAGGTTAATGGACTTGAATCTGATTGTTTAAGCGAAGGTGAGAAGATTATAGTTGTAAAATCTTAGATATTATATTGGAATATTATATTTACTATTATATTTTAGAGCAGAATAAAATAGTAGAATTAGAGCAGAACATAAAAATACCCGTGTATTTGCACGGGTATTTTCACGTCTAATGAATTATGCTTTACTCCGCTGCCCACTCATCAAGCATCTCGTTGATTCTATCACGAGTCTTTGCAGAAATCTCTGGAAGCTCATCGCCCCAAAGCTCTTCAGCGTCTCCAAAGCCCTTATCGATGGCCTTTCTCATCTCCTCAAGCTTAGAAGCATCTCCGCCAGTTAAAGCCTTTGCAAAGGAAACGATTCTCTCTGCAGTCTGCTCAACGCCCCAGTAGCCGTCCTCAGCTACATCCTTCTTAGCTTGCTCCACAACCGCTGGGTCCACTTCAACTTCACCACTTACAACCCCCTTCATAAGGTCGCTTAATGTGGCAAACTTATAGGTTTCACCCTGCTTGCTTAAGCATTTCTCCACAAGAGATGCAAGAGAAGCAAATCTAGCCTCTGCATCTGCTTTAAGCTTATCTATGGTAGCCTGATCTACCTTAGGATTCTTGTTGTCATAGGTTGCCTTTTCAACTGTTTCTGACTTTTCGTATACTGCTGATGCTTCCTCTGCCTTAGCAGGAGCTTCGCTAACCTTTTTGCTCTCCTTAGCAGTATAGGTTGCGGTTTGGTATACGGCTGAACTAATTCCATTTAATTCCATACTAACAC
>JAGALE010000123.1 GCA_017625335.1 Lachnospiraceae bacterium | reverse complement strand
CAACAACTATTAAGTCGCTGCTTAATATTATTAAGCGTGACGAGGGAAGCATTAAGATGCTCGGTTTAGATAATATCAAAGATGAGTATGCAATTAAGGAGCAGCTTTCAGCTGTATTTGATGAGCTTCCATTTGATGACCAGCTTAATGCTAAAGATTTGAATTTTATACTTAGAGACGTATATAGAGAGTGGGATAGCAATTTGTACAAGTGTTATCTTGATAGATTTGGATTACCTATGAAGAAAAAGTTCGGTGATTTCTCGAAGGGTATGAAGATGAAGCTTCAGATTGCTGCAGCTCTTTCACATAATGCGAAGCTTCTTGTTATGGATGAAGCAACAACAGGTCTTGACCCAGTCGTTCGTAATGAGTGCTTGGATATATTCCTAGAGTATTTGCAGGATGAAAATCACAGTATCCTTATGTCCTCGCATATTACTTCAGACCTTGAGAAGGTGGCTGATTCAGTTACATTTATTAATAAGGGAAAGATACTCCTTACAGGATATAAGGATGATGTGTTAGATACTCATGGAGTTATTAAATGTAAAAAGTCTGATTACAAGGAGATTGAACCTGCTGACATAGTTAGTGCTAGAATAACTGACTACGGTGCAGAGATTATGGTTAGTGATAAGGCTATGTGCCGAAACAAGTACTCAGGACTTGCACTAGACAACACAACTTTAGAGGAGATTATGCTTTACTATGTAAATGCTGAGAAGAAGGAGTGGTCATAATGAGAGGTTTGATATATAAGGAATTCAAGCTTAACCGCAAATTCTATTCTTCCTTTATGGGTATGGCAATTATGTTTGGATTGCTGGGCTTTTTGGTAGTGCTAAGCTCCAAATGTGGTAACCTGAAGGGCTTTGCGGCAGAGTACAAGGATTTGTTCGGATTTATAGTATCCGTACTTACATATATGCCATTTGCTATGGCCATATTTTCGGTGTTCGGTGTAGTACACTCTGTGTTTTCAGACTTTAAGACTAACTGGACCTATTATAGCTATACCTTACCTACTAAGCCTATGGTTACAGTAGGTGCAAGATATGCGGCGGGAACTATAACCTTAGCTGTGTGCTGTATAGGAGCAATGATTTATTCTTATATATTGGCAACAGTTGCGGGAACAGAGCTTTCACAAACACTTGTGAAAAATCTGGTTGCCATCACTGTTATAGTATTTGTGGTGTTAGCATTTTGTCTCCCTGTGGCAATTGGACTTAAGGATATTAAGAAACTAGGACTTGTAGGAATGATTGTTTTTATTGTGCTTACAGTTGTAGAAGGAATAGATATGATTAAAATGGTTGATGAGAAGTCAAAGGAAGGAACCTTATCTACCTATACAGCAGAGGATGAGGCAGCAGGAGAGCTTATGGAACAGAAGATTTTTGCAGTTCGTGATATCCTTGCAGACTATTGGTTTATTATTATTCCGGTTGTTCTTCTAATAAGCCTTCTTATATCAGTAAAGCTTTATCAAAGGAGGGAAAAATAATGTTAGGACTTCTTTATAAAGACTTAAAGATAATGAAATATGAGATAATAATGATGATTTTAGAGATAGTTGTAATCTCTGTTTGCCTATTCCTGCCCCTTAGAACATGGCTTGGAGAGGGAAGTGCTGTGGTTGGTATGGCTCCTGTTGTAGTTGCATTTGCAGTGTGTATAGTTGTATCTGTGGTTCAATCAAAGATTTTCTCACAGGACGAGAGAAGAGTGTGGGCCTATTATATGACATCTACACCATTTACTGCCAAGGGACAGGTGCTTTCAAAGTATTATCTTTCTATAGGACTTTCAGCAGTGGCTATGATGTGGCTTTTGCTTTGTGATTCACTGGTTCCATTATTTACAGATCAGCCGGGTGGAGGCTCTCTTATATACATAGCTTTCTTCTTTGGTCAGACCTTTGGTAGAGCTATAGAGATTCCATTTATAATAAGGTTTGGTGAAAAACAGGGAGGAAGCTATAAGATATTATTTGGACTAGGGATTTTCTTTCTGTTTATAGTGTATCTATTATTTGGTCCACTGCCTAATTTTAGTAATCCTGACTTCCTTGAGAAGATAATCGATATATTTAGTAACGCAGAGCTTATGTCCACAGGACTTCTTGGATTT
>JAGALE010000122.1 GCA_017625335.1 Lachnospiraceae bacterium | reverse complement strand
GCTCTATCAATATCCTGACTAAGACTACCAACCTCAGTTGCAACTACCGCAAAGCCCTTACCCTGCTCACCAGCTCTTGCCGCCTCTATCTGAGCATTAAGACTAAGCATACTTGTCTGGGATGCAATCTCACCTATCTCGTCAGCAATCTTCTTAACCTGCTCAATCTGCTGCGCCTCTAAGCTGGTCTTCCTCATTCTAGTGCTGATTTCATCTATGGATTCTAATGCATTCTCACGGTTCTTCTTAGCCATTCCTGCATTTTCTTGTGCACTTCTATTAGCTTCCTTAACCATAGCTGTAATTTCATTAACCTGCTTAGCAAATGCTGCTATATCTTCTGCACTCTGAGCCAAGCTCTCTGAAAGCTCTACGCTAGCTTGTGCACTATTTTCCATATTTGCACTAATTCCCGCTATCTCCTGATTCATATCAAGCATAATCTTAGAATTCTCATTAACAGTAGAATTAAGCTCTTCTCCTGATGTTACTATGTCTGTAGTTGACTGAGCTACCTCGCTAACAAGTCCACGAATCTGTCTTATAAAGGAATTCATATTACCAGCGATAACCTCAAGCTCATCACCTGTATGAATATCAATCTCCTTAGTTAAGTCACCAGAGCCACTAGCAAGCTCAAGAACCTTATCATTAAGCTTATTCATACTCTTCTTAAACTTCATCATAATAAGTCCAAGAATAAGAAGACTTACAATGTAAGTAATAACACATACCATAATAACCATATTTCTAAGGTTGGATGTCTGCTCCTCTACCCAGTTGGCACTTATATCAACGCCTACTGCACCAACTATATTACCGCTAGCATCAAATATAGGTGCATAAGCTGATACATGAGTTCCCCACTCATCAGTAAATGGCTCCTCATCAGCAAAGGTTTCTCCTTCAGCAAATGCCTTCTCCAAACCATCTGTCATCTCACACTCATCGCCTATAGCTGCAGGCTCTTCCGGATCTGAATCTACTACAAATACAACCATACCATCATCCAATTGACGAAGTGTATATATGTACTCCAGCTCCGCATTATCTCTAAATAACGCAAGCTGATCTATAATCTGATTGTACTCATCAGTTCCTTCATCTCCTACCTCAATTCCCGCTAATAAATCACCATCTACGTGTGCAGCGGAGCTTGAAGCAATATTTACAACATTACCTTGAATCTGTTCAAACAAGGTATCCTCAGAGTGTCTATATGCTACAACTCCAAGTATTCCATTACCTAAAAGTAACAAAACTGCAAGCCATATAAATAGCTGATTAAATATACTAATCTTACGTACCTTCATACTTAACCCCCTTTGGTATAAAAATAAACTAATAATATTTTAACACAAGTCAAATATCTATACCACATATTTATGATAAATGTGAGCTTTATTTTAATATTAAATTAAGAAACAGAAATTCCATTCACCTTAACATCCTCAGGTAACTCAATAACTAAATATTTTTTACCATCAGCATTGTTAATATCAATCATATCCATATTCTTGGTATTAATTCTTAAAAGCAAATCCTTTCCCTTAACCTCAATATTACGGATTGGAAGAACATTTTCGGCAAGTATAGTTTGCTCTACCTTAAGCTTTGGAACTTCTATAGTTGCTACACTTTCTTCCTCATCAACAACCACGCGATTTTTCTTTGCATACTGTTCCATATCAAACTGCTGATCAAATTTCTTATCAAAAACCTCTAATTTGCTTTGCTCAACACCGCTTTTTACGAATACCTCTTTCACTGTATCCTTATCAAGTACAACAGTTGGACTATCAGAAAACTCTTTCTTCTCCTTTACAAGCTCAGCAAAATTTTCCTGCATAGCAATCATAGTTTCTATGGTTGAGTCATCACCTAAAACCTCCGCTACAAATGTATTAAAGCCTTCTTTTTGTTGCTTTGCCGGAAGTGGTGCGGATACAGCAAGCAGCTCGTCTAATAGCCTATCCTGCAAATCATCTGCCTTTCTTGTATAATACAGAAGCTGGTTATCATCAGAGCTTCTATCATTAAACGCAGGAAATATAAATCCTGTATCAGGAAGCTCTACCCCAAAGCTTTGCTTTAATGTATGTATCATCTCTAATTTATCATCATATCCAAGTCCTGGTTTAGTAAGCTTCATAGGACAAATACTACACAAAACATAGCTATATACCTCTTCTGACGCATCATCCATCGAAATCTCATCATCTGTAATTCCAGGTACATCATAGGCCTGATATATAAGAAGTATCAAATAATTACCTACATGGTTATATGTACTTATTACACTGTCGTAGAATTTATCTAATAATACATCATCGTTTAATTCTGACCTCTTCAATGCATTAAGCATACCCTTTCCGAAGCTTGTATCATCACTATCCTGATTTACAAAGCTTAAATCTATAAGATTCTTACCCAAAGTACCAGACATATTCTTCCTAAATATCTCCAAGTATTTGTGTTGCTCCTTCTCATCTAAATTAAGAAAGCTTTCACTAAAAACCTTAACCTTTTCCTTATCACCATTTACATAACAGCCACATAGTCTAGCTATACCACACTCTTCTATGGTGTCATACAATCCCTTTATCTCATTGATTTCTTTCTTTGTCATATTATTTTCCTACCTTTTGATGATTTATATTAAACTAAGAATCATTTTAAACTAAAGATATTTTACACCAAAAAGCTTGATTTATCTATATTTTTTGAATCAAACTATGTAAACTCATTTTATAAAAATAGAGCTACACAAATATGTACATCATATCTAGTGCAGCTCTAAAAGTATGGAAAACCATAAGTAACAAACTATGTAATTATATTAATAATGGTAATTACAGTAATCCTGCCAATGTTCTTCCCAATGCCTTTAATTCTTCAGCATCATTCTCCCCTGGTGCACCATTGACAGCGATTCCCTCACCATTTACAACTGTAGCACCATCTGCAAGAATTCTATCTTCCCAATCTCGCATCCATTCCTGATTACCCCAACCATAAGATCCGAAAAGCCCTATCTGCTTTCCACCGATAACTCCATCAAGGTCGCACATCAAGGGCTCCATAACAGATTCCTCGAGAACCTCAACGCCCATGGAAGGACATCCAAGTGCAACAACCTTCTCCTCTGAAAGAGAAGAAACATTCGCCATATCAGCAGTAATGAGCTCTACTTCTGAACCAGCCTCCTTAACACCTTCAGCTATATAATATGCCATAGCCTCTGTATTTCCTGTACCACTCCAGTACACTATACTAACTTTACTCATAAATTATCTCCTTCCTTGCTTTCGCAATTTAAAATATATAATTAAACAGCAACCTCTCTTATTGTTTTGCCATTCATTATCTCTTTCAGAGTCCAATCTCTAACAATATCAAAATATTCAAATAGTTTTAATGTTTTACTCAAATTGTGATATACCTTCCAATATCCTGAATACAAGAAATTCTCGCCCTTATTCTCCAAGAAACCCCTCACATCCTCCACAGGATACTCTAAAAATGCACCTATCTCATGAGGAAATTCTACATTTCCACCACAGTACATCATAATCCTATCTGATAGTCTTTTAAGAAGCTTGTAAATACAAATAGTTAACTCTAAATTATTCTCTAGCTCGTCATCAAATATATCAATATTATATGAAGCTAATTCACCATATAACGCAAGTAAGTCTTTTAGTTCCTTTTCATAACCATAATCCTTCAGAAGTTCAGTAACATCATGCCTAGACAAATATTCCAAGAGCTCCTTCTTTCTAAACAAGTATAGAATATGCTTAGTTTCTCTTCTTCCCTTGTTTGCTTTTGATTTTGGAATTAGCTTAAGCGTATAATAAGAAATCTCTGTACCAACCAGCATCTGTCTAATAATCATAAGCTCTCTAGCCGAAACTGTTTTTATATTTGCGGCCTTTATACATTTAATTAATGGTGCACAATGTATGGCCATAATTATAGAAGTTCTTCTAACCTCATCACAATTTTGATTTATATTAATTATTTCATTCACCGACATGTAATCACTCCCTTTTATATGTCCATACTTTAATCAAATTGTTTCTAATTATATTTTGCATCAAATACATGCTTCTTTTACTAGTGAAATTATTGAAATACATAGATATCTATTTATTCCACGCATAGTTTGTTGCCACTAACTTATGTTGTAAAAAAATTACCTCTCAAAAATGTTATAATGAAATTTTGGTTAGTTTTAACTAACTTTATTGTTATAATAATATATATGTCCCTATAATTCAAGTATACCACTTGATACAATTTCTCAATAAAAAAAATGCAGACCATTTAACAACAATCTGCATTTTAAACTTACTTCAATTATCCTAAAGCTATAGCTTTTCTCCAGTGATCATCATATATCCACCTAAGGTTCTTGCTACAAAGAACATCATAGCCTCCTCATCGTCTTGCCATATTCGACGGCTATGTGGTTCTAAGCACAAAAGATATCCATAAGTGGTATCTGTTAAACCTACACGTACTATGATAATGGAAAAAATATCATTATTCACGCAATAATTGTATAGATCTGGAGCCTTTTCCTTAAACTCCTGAATCTCATTAGTGGAAAAAATATTATTAATTACAACCTTATCCAAATCATCTATGGTCCCAAAAGTTTTATCACTGCCAACTTTTTTCACTATATTGTCAGTTCCCTGATAATACAATCCAGTTATTCGCATATCGTCACACAATACTCCCATAATCCCTTCAAGCTTACCCATCAAGGAATTACTGGAATCAAACCTAATGCTAATATCATTAAAGATGGCGCTAAGTCCACGTCTTGCCAACTGCTTAATTTGTATATTCTTATGCTTAGACTCCACATAAATTATATAGCAGTTTCTACCCTTTGTTTTACCTCTGTATAATGTTTTATCTATAAGCTCAAACAAGGAGTCGTAATCTGATGCATCCTTAGGATATGTGGCACTTCCTATAGTACCTGTTATAAATGGCTCACAGGTATCAAGGACAATATTTTTACGAAGAACATTATAGTTCGCATACATCTCAGAATAAAACGATTTAACGGAATCATAATCTAAATCCCTAAAGTTAATAACTAAAAATTCATCTCCACCAAATCTTCCTGCTACACCATAGTCAGATAGATAGCTTTTCATATCAGCTGCAAAGCCTGCAAGAACTCCATCTCCTATCTTGTGTCCCTGTGTGTCGTTGATATATTTGAAGTTATCTAGATCCACCATAGCAAGTGTAAATGGAATATTATTATCAATCAAATTATGAATAAAACCAATTATATAGCTTCTAGAAATAAGGCCTGTCAAAGAATCCACAACAGTATTAATATCTCTGTCCTGGAGTATTCTATCAAAATATGGATATTTAATTAGCTCTTCTCTGCTGTACATATGCCTCACCACTTTAATTTTTAAAATACTTTTTATAGATCTATTATATTACTAATTTAAAATAATAACAATTATAAATTCTATGAAATATTGCAGAAATAATATATGATTTTACAATTATTTCAATTATTTTACTATGGTATATTATTTAATTTTAAATAATTATATAAATCAAGAAAAGACATCTTCTATGTACATATGAGTACACTTAAGATGTCTTCTCTCTTTATAAAACCTTTATCATCTATACTAATTAGTAGTAAAGCTTCTTCTCAAAATATGATTTAAGGTCCTCAATCTTAACTCTCTCCTGCTCCATAGTATCTCTATCGCGAACAGTTACAGCTCCGTCAGTCTCTGACTCAAAATCATAGGTTACACAGAATGGAGTACCAATCTCATCCTGTCTTCTATATCTCTTACCGATGTTTCCTCTGTCATCAAACTCACAGTTCCAATACTTAGAAAGCTCTGCATATACCTTTTCAGCGCCTTCATTAAGCTTCTTAGAAAGTGGAAGAACACCAACCTTTACAGGTGCAAGTGCTGGGTGGAATCTAAGAACTGTTCTCATATCTCCGCCCTCAAGCTCCTCCTCATCATAAGCTGCGCAAAGGAATGCAAGTGTAACTCTATCTGCTCCAAGTGATGGCTCAATTACGTAAGGAACATACTTAATCTTCTTCTCATCATCAAAGTACTCCATAGGCTCCTTTGATGTATTCTGATGCTGTGTTAAGTCGTAATCTGTTCTATCTGCGATACCCCAAAGCTCACCCCATCCAAATGGGAAAAGGAACTCTATATCAGTAGTTGCCTTACTATAGAAAGCAAGCTCAGCAGGATCATGATCACGATATCTCATCTCATCATCCTTAATTCCAAGGTCCTTAAGCCAATTAATACAGTAATCCTTCCAATACTTAAACCATTCAAGATCAGTATCAGGCTCACAGAAGAACTCTAATTCCATCTGCTCAAACTCTCTGGTTCTGAATGTAAAGTTACCTGGTGTAATCTCATTTCTGAAAGACTTACCAATCTGACCTATACCAAATGGAATCTTCTTTCTAGATGTTCT
>JAGALE010000121.1 GCA_017625335.1 Lachnospiraceae bacterium | reverse complement strand
TGCTTGCCGATTACCTTACCCATATCATCTGGTGCAACCTTAAGCTCAATTGTAATAGTATCTTCCTCGATTGTCTCATTTACAACAACTTCATCAGGGCAATCAACGAGGGATTTTGCAATAATTTCGACTAATTCTTTCATTACCAGCACCTCCCTAGTCTTACTTCTCGATACCTGCCTGCTTAAATAACTTAGCAACTGTGTCAGTTGGCTGAGCACCGTTTGCAAGCCACTTCTTAGCTGCCTCAGCATCAATTGAAACTGCAGCTGGCTCCTGATTTGGGTCGTAAGTACCTATCTCATCGATGAATCTACCATCTCTAGGTGATCTAGAGTCAGCAACGATTACTCTATAAAAAGGATGCTTCTTATATCCCATTCTTCTTAATCTGATCTTAACTGCCATGTCATTTTCACCTCCTTAAAATTCTTATCTATATAATAGTAAACCTATTATCAAAATCCAAATGGAAGCTTAAAGCCTCCTCTCTTTTTACCACCGAACATTCCTGACATCTGCTTCATCATCTTCTTGGATTGTTCGAACTGCTTAAGAAGTCTGTTAACATCTGCTATCTGAACACCTGCGCCATCAGCAATTCTCTTCTTGCGACTAGGATTAATAATCTCCGGATTACTTCTCTCCTTCTTAGTCATAGACTGAATAATTGCCTTAGGCATCTTCATAGCATCATCATCTATCTCCACATTCTTAAGCTGCTTATTAGAACTAAAGCCTGGTAACATGTTAAGCATATCGCTTATGCCACCCATTTTCTCCATCTGCTCCATCTGCTCAAGGAAATCATTAAAGTCAAAGGATGCCTTACGCATCTTCTGCTCCATCTCCTTAGCCTTCTCCTCATCGATAGCGCTCTGCGCCTTCTCAATAAGACTCTCAACATCACCCATACCAAGTATTCTACTTGCCATGCGGGATGGATGGAACTGCTCCAAATCCTCAAGCTTCTCTCCCATACCTGCATAAAGGATAGGCTTGCCTGTTACGGCTTTTATAGAAAGTGCAGCACCACCTCTTGTGTCACCATCAAGCTTTGTAAGTACAACACCGTCCACACCAATTTTTTCATTAAATGTAGTTGCAACATTTACAGCATCCTGACCTGTCATGGCATCAACTGTAAGTAATGTGTAGGTTACATCAACATTTTCCTTAATCTCCTGAAGCTCAGCCATCATATCCTCATCTACATGAAGACGACCTGCTGTATCTATAAATACAAGATTAATTCCATTCTTAGAGGCATGCTCTATAGCTGCCTTAGCTATATTAACCGGCTTATGTCCGTCACCCATAGTAAATACAGGTACCCCAACCTTTTCACCGTTAATTTCAAGCTGTTTAATAGCTGCAGGTCTATATATATCACAGGCTACAAGAAGTGGCTTTTTACCCTTATTCTTAAACTTGCCTGCAAGCTTTGCAACTGTTGTTGTCTTACCTGCACCCTGAAGACCACACATCATAATTACTGTGACTTCATTAGAAGGAAGTAGCTTAAGCTCTGTAGTCTCAGAACCCATCAGCTTATCCATCTCTTCCTTAACTATCTTTATAACCATCTGCCCCGGATTAAGTCCCTTAAGAACCTCCTCACCCACAGCTCTCTCGCTTACGGAATTAATAAACTGCTTTACAACCTTGAAGTTTACATCCGCCTCGAGAAGCGCACGCTTAACCTCCTTCATAGCCTCCTTAACATCAGCCTCGGTAAGCATACCCTTGCTCTTAAGCTTTTTAAAAACATTCTGCAATTTGTCTGTTAAGCTATCAAATGCCATGCATATCCCCCATTTAATCTAAAAAACTGACTATTTAATCAAGTTCAACATTCCAATACAACCTAAAGGCATCTAAAATTCTTCAAGTAAATTGGCTGTCTCAATATCTATATCATCAATTAACTTTTCCAAATCTATATCTTTGTTATCAGTCTTAAGCTTAGTAAGCTTCGACTTCACAGCGGCTATCTTCTCTCTGGCATTAACAAACTTCTCTACAAGCTTAAGCTTTGCCTCATAGTCCTCTAAAATCTTATCGCAGCGCTTGATCATATCATAAACGCCCTGTCTGGAAATACCATGTATTCTCCCTATCTCAGAATAGGACATATCGTTCATAACCACTTCTTCATATATATTTTTTTGATGGTCTGTAAGCAGCTCACCATAAAAATCATAAAGTAACGACTGCCTTACTATCTTCTCCATAACAACACCACCTATATAAAACACGTAAAGTCAATTCCCTTTACACACCTTTAGTATAATACAACAGGCAATATTGTATGTCAAGCATTTTTTCTTGACACTTATTGATTTTTTATAATTTTTTTATTCATTATTTTCTTCATATGGAAATATAATTAATCAAACCCATTTAGGATGAATCTTATGGATCAAAATCAAACCATTCAAGGCACTGAATTCGGTTCTCTTAGAATATCAGTTGTAACAAATTCAGGCTTTACCCCTATAAGCAACGCTAAGGTTCAAATTGCAAGCTCAGGTGAACCGGATTTAGTAATTGAAGAATTAATTACAGATATAAGTGGCAACACCATATCAACGAATCTACAAGCACCACCCTTAGAATACAGTATGACTCCTTCAGAAAATCAACCTTACTCAGAGTACAATATTAAGGTATTTGCCAACGAGTATGATGATGAAATAGTCACCAACATACAAATATTCTCAGGTCAGCAAGCTGTTCAACAGGTGCGATTATCTCCTTCTCTTCCCTCACCTGTTTATAGCCCTACAGTTATCCCTGGACATACATTGTGGGAATTTTATCCACCTAAGATTGCAGAGTCAGAAATTAAAGACACCAATAGCTCTGGGGAAATAGTCCTAAGTCGTGTAGTTGTCCCCGAAACCATTGTCGTACACGACGGTGTTCCATCAGATAATACAGCCAAGGACTACTATGTTCCTTATCTTGATTACATAAAAAATGTGGCAAGCTGTGAAATCTATACCACCTGGCCTGAAGAAACAATAAAAGCCAATATCCTGGCAATAATGTCATTTACTTTAAACAGAGTATACACCGAATGGTATAGAAACAAGGGCTACGATTTCACCATCACATCCTCTACTGCCTTCGACCACAAATGGACCTATAACAAAACAATTTATGATAAGATTTCGCAAATTGCTGATAATCTATATGGAAGCTTCATATCTAGACCTAATGTAAAACAACCAATCTTAACTCAATACTGTGACGGAAAACGTGTTAGCTGTCCTAATTGGATGACTCAATGGGGATCCAAAACCTTAGGTGATGATGGCTTGTCAGCCATTCAGATTCTAAGATATTACTATGGTAATGAAATATATATCAACACCGCAGAAATCATATCTGGAATTCCTGCCTCCTATCCAGGTTATAATCTCAACATAGGTTCTACCGGCGAACCGGTCATCACAATTCAAGAACAGCTTAACCGCATAGCGAAAAATTATCCAGCACTTCCTACCATAAATGTTGATGGAATATATGGTTCCAATACTCAAGAAGCAGTCAAATCATTCCAGGAAATATTCAATCTTTCCCCTTCCGGTATTGTAGATTATCCTACCTGGTATAAAATCTCTCAGATTTATGTTGGTGTTACTAAAATTGGAGAGAATATATAAAACCAATTATTCAATTATAGCAAAAGCCATGAGCACATTCTTGTACTCATGGCTTTATTAATTTAAACTTTATTTAATATCTGGTGCCTTATAAGACTCTGTCTCAAGTAACCAATTATCCTTAATCTTAATAAATACGAGTTCAACCTCACCATTCTTCTCTACACTCTGTCCAGATGCATTAAGAGTTGTACCATAGAATCTAACCTTTACAGTAACAGCACCCTTAATGTTAGCTGTTTTAGTAGTAGCAAGCTTAATCTCATCCTGTAAGCTTATTATCTCACTATCAGTCAACTCTGTAACTGTTATGATATCATACTTATTAATGGTAACATTCTGCATCTCATCTAGTATCTTATCAGCAGGAAGACTTGGATCATTGAGATATGATGGCATAATTTTCTCCATCTTATCTACATCCGCATCATTAATAGCTTCAACGTATATTTCAATGGCCTCTTCATGGCTCTCTATAACATCTCTATTCAAAAATACATTAACAACAACCCAATAAGCGCCGTATAATAAAGCAAGAATGAAAAGTATCTTAATTACCTTACCTATAACCTTTCCTGTATCACTCTTCTTCTTACCATCGTCATCGATAACCGTCTTAGCCATCCCCAAAGGAATAGAACCACCGAAATAGTCATCGTCCACATCTGCATTATCAAACTCAGATTCATTCCTAAGTATATCTGTTAATCCTGACCCTGTACTAACAGTCATTCCCATAGGATTGAGCTTCTTCTTTGTCTCCTCCTGAGCTTTAATGGATAACGATCCACTATGTTTTACAACAGTTGCGCCACAATCCGGACATACTAACTCTCTATCTTCTACTTCACATCCGCATACATGACAAGTTTTCATAATACCCCTCCTCTTATGATT
>JAGALE010000120.1 GCA_017625335.1 Lachnospiraceae bacterium | reverse complement strand
TAAGTTTTTTATCATAAATTGAAAATAATTTATATTTTCTTGATGCATTTTTCCTTATTTTATCTGTTATAGGAGTTACACACATCTTCTTAAATGTATTATAATTCATTACCCCAAAAGTGTTTTTATCTATGTTACCGTCTGAATCACCTATGTAAGCTACTACAGCCCCTTTTGGTACTCTTTTACCTTTTATGCTACCAATTGCATTATCTGGTACTATAAAGTAATATACATAAGTATTATCTCCTATAATTGCTTTATAATATGTATTTCTTTTTAATCCTGCCATAGATATCTTTTTACCGGTAATAAACAAATAATTTTTTATTAACTCTTCCCTTGTTATGTTATATCTCTCACCAAACATTGATTCTACAATCACATCAGGGCACCCTGGCTCTGTCTTTTCTTCTTTATTCATAAGTCTAAAATTAACTATATTCCTTAATCTAATTGCTTGTATATATCCTTTGTCATCCATATTATCTATATTGAATACTACATTATTCCCCTGTTTTGATAAAAAATTACTTAATGCCATGCTAACAACTCCCAAAATGTAAATTTTTAATATTTTTCTTTTATTATAATAGGTGTTATTTTTTAGGAATACAAATTAAAAAGGAAGTTGATTAATCAACTTCCTTTTTGTCATATAACTATACTATTTTAATGTTTCTGATATTTCAATGCTTTATAACTAATTTCAGACATCTTGTCTAATTTCTCCCAAGGTAATTCATCTTCTAAATCTAGTCTACCAAAATGTCCATATGCAGCTGTCTGCTTAAATATTGGTTTTCTTAAATCAAGTGTTTTAATAATTCCTTGAGGAGTCAAATCAAATGTATCTCTAATGATTTCCACTAATTTATCATCTGTAATTTTACATGTATTAAAAGTATCAACTCTAATTGATACTGGTTCTGCTACACCAATTGCATAACTAAGCTGAACCTCACATTTACTTGCTATTCCCGCTCCTACAATATTTTTAGCTACGTATCTTGCCATATAGGCTGCACTTCTATCTACTTTAGTAGCATCTTTACCACTAAAAGCACCTCCGCCGTGTCTGCCCATACCACCATAAGTATCCACAATAATCTTTCTACCTGTCAACCCTACATCCCCCATAGGTCCACCTATTACAAACCTACCTGTTGGATTTACGAAAATCTTTGTCTCATCATCCATCATTTCTGGATCTATTTCTGCTTTGATTACTTTTTCAATGATATCTTTTCTAATTTGGTCTTGTGTAACATCTTCGTTATGCTGAGTTGAAATTACAATAGCATCTATTCTTTTTACCTTTCCATCTTCATCATATTCTACGGTTACCTGACTTTTTCCATCTGGTCTTAAATAATTTAAAATACCATCTTTTCTTACTTTAGCAAGCCTCTTGGTTAATTTATGAGCTAAAAAGATTGGACATGGCATAAGTGCATTATTATCATTACATGCATATCCAAACATCATTCCCTGGTCGCCTGCTCCACCTACTTCATCATTTGTACCCATAGCAATATCAGGTGATTGTGTATTAATCATAATAAGTACTTTACATGTATTACCATTGAAGCACTTGTCATCGCTATCATACCCAATTTCAACTACTGTATCCCTTACAATCTTCTCAATGTTAATTTCTGCAGTTGTAGTAATTTCACCACCTACCACAATGTAATCCTTACCTGCATAAACCTCACATGCTACTCTGCCATTTGGATCTTGCTCCATTATAGCATCTAACACTGCATCACTAATTGCATCACACATTTTATCTGGGTGCCCTTCTGTTACACTCTCTGATGTGAATAAAATCTTTTCTTTGTTTAACCCACTCATTAACTATATCTCCTTTAATTAAAATATTTTAATTGCTTATAATTAAAAATTATATTATACTGCATAATATAATAAGGCTGTTAACTTTGTAACAGCCTTATTATTAAGTGTTTATTTATTCTTTTTCCTTGACATTAATACTAATACTAATGCACTCATACCCAATAATGAAGTCCATAAAATGATTTCACTACTATCACCTGTTGATTTATCAGGTGTGCCGTATTTACCAACATGAGTTGTTGATGTAATCTTAAGATTACTGTCTTTTTCATTATTTGTAATGTTAACTCCAGTGATTGTAACAGGCTTCTTACCTGTTGAAGTATCTGTAATTGTTACATCTTCCTTATCCTTATCATTATTTGATTCGTTACCAGGATTATTAGGTTTAATAACTACCTTCTTAGGTGAATTAGTAATTATAAATTTAGTATCATCTCCATTTACTTTTGTTTCAGTTGTACTTACAAAACCATTAGGAGCTGTATAATTTACATTATAACTATGACTACCATCATCTTCCCATGAATGTTCCCAATTGTTGTTATCACTTAATGTAACTAATGTTTTTGAATCACCTTCATTGGTATTATCTAATCTGCTTTGTCTAATTACTTTAGTAATTATCTCAACATTAACAGAAGAAGGTATTTTAGATTTATCACAATCATCACTCCATATTACTTTAACAGAATAAGTCTTCTTAATTTCAGGAGAATTGAATATCTCTAATGTCTTAAATATTTTAACTTGACTGTCTTCTTGTCTATATAGAATATACCCATCATTATCTAACACTACTAAATCACCAGATTCACTGGTTGTAACTTTTATATCATAAGTATTTATATCATTTAATTTATATCCATCAGGTGCTTTTGTTTCTTCTAATATGTATTCACCTTCAGGTATATTATTAAATAATACTAAGCCATCTTTATCTGTAACTCCAGATACTTCATATCCTGAATTATCAGAACTATATAATTTAAACTCTGCTCCAGCTAAACTACCTAATGTATCCCTAGCTATTTTGTTTACCTTGAGCATGGCTGTTTTAATTTTGGTATATTGTCTGATAAACTTAATTTCCTCGACCTTAACATCTGTTGTTTCTAGCTCTCTTAATGCAACTGAATTTGAATCTATTTTTTGAATTGTACCATCACTTAGTTTAACCTCTGCAAATGTCTTACAATTATAATTTGGTATATCTAAATTACTCACACCAAATGTATATTCAGATGCACTAGCTGTATCAATCTTCCATTTAAATGTTACTTCCCCATTTTCGGATGTTTCATTAATGAATTCATATCTTCCCTTATCAGCATCAGATGTCTTATTAGAAGCTATCATAATAAACTCTTGACTATCTACTGAATTATCTAAGTCTGTAGATACCTTAATACCTATGTTAGATTTATCTGTAGTATCTGTTTCACTATCATCTACTCTAACATACTTATCTAAGTCAGCTTCTTCTAATCCCACAAAGTCTTCTGATATTACTACGCTGCTAGGATTTTCCTCTACCACTAACCCATCTATATGCCAGGTGTCTGTATGGTCTTTCATCATATACCACTTTATATTATACTGAGGCCCAATCAGTGTAGATGATTTAACTCTGACTGCATTCTTTTCACCTAAGTGTACACTAATCATGTGATTACTATTTCTGATGTACTCAAATGCATCAGCTTCAAGTTCAGTTAATGTTCCTCCAGTTATAGGCTTATTTAAAGGGTATCCTTTAGAATCTTTAGTTCTAACATACTGTAAAACGATTTGTGTATTTGTATTTAATGGGTCATACTCAGATACTACTAAGTTTTCTATATCTTTATCATATTCTATACCATCGTATTCTATGCTACCATTGTAAATATATGCAATACCCATACAAGGTGTAAAATCTTCATAAGGTGTCGAAGCATCCTCATTATAGAATCCTTTATAGTTTACGTAGAATAATACTACATCTGATATTTGTTGCCATTTACCCTTTAGAATTGTACCTGAAGGTAATGTTACCTTACTTCCATTTATATCCACTACACTAACATTTGTACCATCTAATACTATGTCAGCATTTTCATCAAATGTATATGTAACTCCATCTACATTTGCCTGCCATCCTACAAATTTATATTCTTTTCCGTAAGTCTTACCTTGTTGATTAAGGAACCCATTTACATTTTCTGTGTCAGGTCCTCCTACTATATCAGCATATATGTCAGGATTGTCTGTATAATAGGAACAATTTCTAAAATACCCATCAGCAGTTCTTTTACCTTTTACTGTCTGTAACTTACTGTCTCCTGCTACTGATTGTACCTTATATTCTAATGTTGGTTTACCATCTGCTCCCCATCCAACGTCTAATACATCATAATTGAATTCTATTTCATACATTAAATAAGCATCATACTTTTCAAATAACTTAAATAACTGATTACTTGATCCAGTATATTCCCATGAACCAAAGCATCCTTGATAAATATAATTATCTAATGCTCTTCCACCAGAACGAATAGATAAATTATTATTGCCCTCATCTACTACCACTAATGGTTTAGATGGCTTTGCACTTTCAAGTCTTATGTTTTCACTTGAATCACTTATATCTAAGTATAGTTTTTCACCTATATCGTTTAATGTATATATGAAATATTCACCATGTGTTTCATCTGATGCCTCAAATATCCAAGATGCTACATCACTTCCTGTAACATGTTTTGAATCTAGTACTGTTGCTTGTGTCGAAACAATTCTATCAGCATTAGATGTTACTGAAGCTGTTAGTGCTTTAACACCTTGTGCATAACTTACAAGTGCAAATTCTTTATTATTTAAACCTTGTATATATGATGTATTATCAATTACACCATTACATAATGCTATAGCTGATCCAACATCTCGGGCTTGCCACATCATAAACCCATTATGACTAGTCTCTCCCCCGTTTAGGTTTATATAAAATGAATCATTATCTCTGTATTTTATGTATACACTGTTATCATCTCTTTTTTCTACTTTGAATATAGTTGCATTACCAGCTACTTGGGTATTATGCAAATACATACCACTGCTTGCACTACCATCTACTTTTAAATAATACTTAATTCCATTTATAGTAGTATATATTTTATATGTTGATGACTCACTATTTACAGCCTCAAATGTATGATATACCCAATTACTTTCGTTTAATGTACTTAAATCAATTGCTCCAAGTCTTCCCCAATGTCCATCTTGGTAAGACTTGTTCATCATGTACTTAATATTATAGCTTGTGAATACAAAACTACTATTATTAAGCTCTTTTGTATTTATATTTGTATTTCTTGTAAGTTTTACTTCATTAGTAGATTGTCCTTTAACTGTTATAATAGCAAAAATTGAAAATCCATCAGTTGTGAATGTTATATCTGTACTAGATACGTCTACGTTATCTATGGCTGTAGTTCCATTTTCTTCATAATGTAATACTTGCAGCTCATTTGTGTTTTCAAACTTTTCACTAATTTCTATAGTGACTATAGCCTTATCATCCACAGGTATATAATCATTTGAAGCTGTGAAGAAACTAATAT
>JAGALE010000119.1 GCA_017625335.1 Lachnospiraceae bacterium | reverse complement strand
TATTGCTTCAAATGGACATGTGAGAGATCTTCCAAAGAGTAGAATGGGAATTGATATTGATAATGATTATGAACCGCAATATATAACTATACGTGGTAAGGGTGAATTGCTTGCTGTTCTTAGAAAGGCTGTAAAGAAAGCTGATAAAGTATATCTTGCTACTGACCCTGACCGTGAGGGAGAAGCTATATCATATCATCTTACAGTGGCTCTTAAGCTTGAAGACAAAAATTATAAGAGAATTACTTTTAACGAGATAACTAAGAATGCAGTTAAAAACTCAATAAAGCAGGCTAGAGATATTGATATGAGCCTGGTTGATGCTCAGCAGGCTAGAAGATGCTTGGATAGAATGGTTGGTTATACAATTAGTCCTGTTTTGTGGGAGAAAATCAAAAGAGGTCTTAGTGCCGGTAGAGTACAGTCTGTTGCTCTTAAGCTTATCTGTGACAGAGAGGAAGAAATAAATAACTTTGTTCCTGAGGAGTATTGGAGTATAGATGCATACCTTAAGCCGAATGCTAATCTTAAACCTGTTGTGTTCCATTATTCTAAGGATAAGATATCAAAAGCAGATGTTGATAAGGTTATGAAGGCTGTTAATGGTAAAAGCTTCGAAATAACTGATAATAAGGTGTCTGAGAAGTCCAAAAAACAACCATTGCCGTTTACCACAAGTACTCTTCAGCAGGAAGCTGGTAAAAAGCTTAATTTTGCCACAAGCAAAACTATGAGAGTTGCACAGCAGCTATATGAGGGCGTTGATATTAAAGGCAAGGGTACCGTTGGTCTTATCTCATATTTAAGAACAGATTCTACTAGAATTTCAGAGGAAGCTGCAAAAAGTGCCAAAGAATATATTGTATCAAATTTTGGCGAGAACTACGTAGGAGAAGCTGCATCTAATAAAACAGGTAAAAAAATCCAAGATGCTCATGAGGCTATTCGTCCTACTGATGTAAGTATCACACCTGCTTCCGTAAAAGATAAGCTTCCAAGAGATCAATTTAGACTATATCAGCTTATATACAATAGATTTCTTGCAAGTCAGATGTCTCCTGCGATTTATGAGACCAATACTATGACTGCAAGTGTAGGTGAGTATAAATTTAAAGCATCTTCGTCAAAGGTAAAGTTTGAAGGCTTTATGGCTGTTTACACACCGGATGAAGAAAAAGAAGAGAGTAGTAAATTAGCCGGGATTTCAGTTGGTGATAAGCTGAAATCAGAGAGTGTAGATCCTAAACAGCATTTTACTCAGCCACCGGCACATTATACAGAGTCTCTTTTGGTAAAAACTATGGAGGAATTAGGAATAGGAAGACCTTCTACCTATGCTCCAACCATATCTATTATTTTGAATAGAAGATATGTTGTTAAGGAAAATAAGAATTTGTATGTTACTGAGCTTGGTGAAGC
This sequence comes from Lachnospiraceae bacterium, assembly GCA_017625335.1. Classification (GTDB taxonomy): domain Bacteria; phylum Bacillota; class Clostridia; order Lachnospirales; family Lachnospiraceae; genus Coprococcus_C. The sequence goes on along the minus strand of JAGALE010000119.1, from coordinate 8,198 downwards.
GGTAAATCAATTTATGTGCAAAGCATTTCCGGCTATTGTTGATACTAGCTTTACTGCCAATATCGAAACACTTCTTGATAATATAGAAGAGGGAGATTTTGATTGGAAGGTTGTAATAAGAAATTTCTATCCTGATTTAGCGGAATCTGTTGAGAATGCAAAAAAAGAGCTTGAGAATGTAGAAATCGCAGATGAAATATCTGATACTGAGTGTGATTTGTGTGGAAGAATGATGGTGATTAAATATGGACCACATGGAAAGTTCCTTGCATGTCCGGGTTTCCCTGACTGTAGAAATACAAAACCGCACTTTGAGAAGATAGATATTCCTTGTCCAATGTGTGGACAGGAGGTTGTTATTAGAAAGACAAAGAAAGGCAGAAAATATTTTAGCTGTATTACAAGTCCGGAATGTGATTTCATGTCTTGGTCTAAGCCTACTACAGAAAAATGTCCTGATTGCGGAACCTACATGGTAGATAAGGGCGCAAAGCTTATGTGCGCTAAGGAAGGCTGTGGATATAGCTGTAACAAAGACAAGAAGTAATGGTCATATGTCGTATATGGTAAATATTTAGTGGTTTTTTTAGAAATCGGTTGATGATGACTACTAAATATGGTAATATAATTATCGTATGGGTATGTAAGACTCATACGATAATTTTTTGTTTAGAGCTTAAATATATGTGTTTTGATGTCGATATATTTGCTATAAATATTTCTGAAAATGGATGTTCAGAGTGTGCAAAGGGATTTGTGAGAGGGCTCACGAGTCTTTTTCGTGTGTTAAGAAATATCTGTAATAGGTATTTTAACAATGGCATTTTTATCAAAAATAGGAGGAATCGTAATGATTAATTCAAACATTTATAATTATATTAATGTGTTGGATAAGGCTGCTGATGCATCTGTTCAGAGAAATGAGCTTCTTAGTAATAATATAGCTAATGTTAGCACTCCTAACTATAAACGTAAGGATTTGGATTTTGAATCTATCCTTCAGGCGGAGTTAGCAGGTGGATTTAGCTTAAATGATCAGGTTTCTAAGGTTAATAAGAATCTTGCATCCTTGGATCCTCAGGTATATACAGATAATTCGTCTTTATCATATAGATTAGATGGCAATAATGTTGATATTGCCACAGAAGAGGCTTATCTTGCAGAAAATCAGATAAAGTATCAGGCCTTGGTTGATTTGATGAATCAGGAATTCTCAAGGTTTAAAATGGTACTTAATCAATCATCGTAGGCTTTTTGTTGATAGTTAAGATAGGAGGGTTTTTATGGGCGTTTTTTCAGCTATGAACGTAGCGGGTACTGCTATGACAGCACAGCAGCTTCGTATGGATATAATTGCAGAAAATATTGCAAATGCAAGTACCACTAGAACAGAGAATGGTGAAGCGTATAGAAGAAAAACAGTTGTTTTTGAAGAGGTTGGAACTACATCCTTTGATAATATATTGAACGGTTATATGAGCCATTATCAGGCTAATGGTGTTAAGGTAACTCAAATTGTTGAAGATCCATCAGACTTTAGAATGGTTTACGAACCTGATAATCCTGATGCTGACGAGAATGGTTATGTGTCATATCCTAATGTTGATACTGTTACAGAGATGACCAATCTTATTGATTCAAGTAGAGCGTACGAAGCATAAGTAACTTCCTTTAATGCGGCAAAGTCAATGGCTATGAAAGGATTAGAGTTGTTTAACGCTTAGGTGAATATGTAAAATATAATGATTGAAAGGTATGGGTGATGTTATGTCAATTACACCAATAGCTTTATACAGTGATGAATTCACAACAATTAATAATATTAATGGCGCTACAAAATTGACTAATAGCATAGATGCTACTGAAAAAGGTGGCAGTGCATTTGATAGCATTCTTAGTGCTGCTGTAGATATGTATAGTGAGGCGAACTCTTTACAAAAAGCGGCTGAATCAGCTGAGATGAGCTTTGCATTGGGATATACTGATAGTATTCATGATTTGGCGTTAGCTCAGCAGAAGGCTAATATATCTTTACAATACACGGTAAAGGTTACAAACGCAGTTGTTAGTGCATACAAAGAGCTTATGGCTATGCAGATTTAATATAAAAACCTTTGGAGGACGCTATGGGCGAGTGGTTTAAACAGCTTCCTAAGAAGCTGGCGGAATTTTGGAATAAATATACAGCAAGACAAAAAACATTGTTTTTTTCAGTGGCAGCTGCGGTAATTATTACCCTGGTGGCATTGTTTTTTCTGCTTAATAGAACTACATATGTAACCCTTTCTGTTTTTGAAGACACAGGAGCATCGGCTGAGGCAGCCAATCTTCTTGAAGAAAATGGTATTGATATTAGAGTATCTGATGATGCTCTTAAGATTGAGGTTGCTGAGGAGCAGGTATCAGAAGCTAGACTTTTGTTAGGAGAGAATGGTATTACAGCCACTAATAGTGAGGTTGATTTAACTTGGTTGTATGATAACAGCTTTAATACAACTGATTCTGAGAAGAAGCTTAAAGCCAAGATGTATCTTGAAAGCTGTATGGAGACAGATTTGAGAAGCATTGAAGGTATATCAAAGGCTTCAGTTACTATTGATTTACCAACAGCAACAAGCTCTATATATTCTAATGAGCAGGAAGCTTCTGTCAGTATTATGATTACAACAGATTCTGAATTTGGAAAGGATGCAGCATATAATATTGCTGAGTATGCTAAAAGTTGTGTTGGTTCTAGTGATACTGAAAATATTACTATAATTGATAATAAGGGTAATCTCTTGTATTCCGGTGCCAGCACCCAATCTTCTTTGACAACAACTCTTTCTGTTGAACAGCAGGTTGAGGAGTATTACAATAGCAAGATATGGAATTTGATGGTTAATTCCGGCGTTTATGATGAGGTATCAGTAGCATCTAATTTGTCTGTTAATATTTCGCCTGAGGAAATACTTAATATTGAGTATTATTCTAACGATGAAGACGATACAGGTCCTAAGGCTAATTATTATTACTATTTGGCTGAAAATGTTGATGGAACAGGCGGAGTAGTAGGAACGGATGCTAATGGAGAGGAGATTACAGACTATAATCTTTTGGATTATGCTGATGGAGAATCTACTCTTAATATAATTAGAGAGGAATATAACACAAGTAGCACAACAACTAAGAAGGTTAATCCTGTTGGTGAAGTTGATATGGAAAACTCTAGCATGGCATTATACCTTACTAAATATGTTTTGTATGATGAGGCCCAAATGGAAAAGGATGGTCTCTTGGAGGATCAAAGCTTTGCGGAATTTAAGGCTGCGAATTCGGAGGTTCTTGAAAGTTCCAATATGCCTGAGATGGTTGCGATGTTATCTCAAGCTACAGGAATAAAGGAAGATAATATATATGTTGTTGAGAGAATTGTTCCGGTATTTTATCCTATAGAGGAGAGTCAGGTTCCTGTTAAGAATATAGTGACTATAGGATTGGCACTTCTTATAGCAGGATTATTACTATTTGTAGTATTTAAGAGTATGAAGCCTGATGAAATTGTTGAGGTTGAACCAGAGTTATCGGTAGAACAGCTTTTGGCTACTACCAAAGAAAATCAAACTCTTGATGATATTGAATTTAGTGAAAAATCAGCTGCAAAGGAACAGATTGATAAGTTTGTTGATGAAAATCCGGAAGCGGTTGCAGCTCTTCTTAGAAACTGGTTAACAGATGAATGGGAGTAATAGCTTATGTCTAAGAATAGTTATACAGAAATAACAGGAGTACAAAAAGCAGCAGTGCTGCTCATAGCGTTAGGCCCTGAAAGATCTTCTCAGATATTTAAACATCTTAAGGATGATGAGATAGAACAATTAACTCTAGAAATAGCCAACACCAAAAGTGTCCCTGCAGAATTAAAGGACGAGGTTATTGAGGAGTTTTATGAGATATGTCTTGTTCAGCAATATATTGCAGAAGGTGGTATTGCATATGCTAAAGAGCTTCTTGATAAGGCTCTTGGAGAAGATAGAGCAAGAGATGTTATCGGAAGGCTTACAGCATCTCTTCAGGTTAGACCATTTGAGTTTGTTAGAAAAGCGGATGCCAGTCAGTTGCTTAACTTTATTCAGGATGAGCATCCACAGACAATTGCTCTTATACTAGCTTATTTACCATCATCCCAGGCAGCTGCTGTTGTAAGTGCTTTGGCACCTGAAAAACAGGCTGATGTTGCTAAGAGAATAGCAATGATGGATAGAACTAGTCCAGATGTTATTAAGGAGGTTGAACGAGTGTTGGAGAGAAAGCTTGCTTCCTTAGTAAATCAGGATTACACAATTGTTGGTGGTGTTGATTCTATTGTTAATATCCTTAATACTGTTGACAGAAGTACAGAGAAGCATATTATGGAGAACTTGGAGATAGAGGAGCCAGAGTTAGCAGACGAGATTAGAAGAAAGATGTTTGTGTTCGAGGATATTCTTATATTAGATAATCGTTCCATCCAGACAGTTCTTCGTGAGGTCGATAATAATGAGCTTGCTATTGCTCTTAAGAATGCAAATGAGGATGTTCAGCAGGTTATCTTTGATAATCTTTCGTCACGTCTTGCTACTATGATTAAAGAGGATATGGAATTTATGGGACCTGTACGTCTTAAGGATGTTGAAGAGGCTCAGCAGAAGATTGTTAATATAATTAGAAAGCTTGAGGATTCAGGAGAAATCGTTATTTCACGTGGTGGAGGTGACGAGATAGTTGTCTAATTTATTCAAATCAGGTTTTCCAGGGATAAAAACAGTTGATTCTCAGCCCTTTGTTATAGATGGGAATAAAAAACAGATTAATGTTCCGGAAGCTACAGGCAAAATAATACGACCATTTGATGAAACTAATGCAGAAAATAATTCTGACAAAGATTCTGATGATAATAATATGACCTCTATGGACAATCAAGAGCTGCTTAATGAAGCTATGGATATGGCTAAGGAGCTTCGCGATGATGCTGTGAATAGAGCAAATAAAATCATTGAAGATGCAAATCGTGAGGCTGAGGTGATTAAAGAAAATGCATATAATGAAGCATATAATAAAGGCCTTGAAGAGGGCAGCATGGAGGCGATGAAACGTGCTGATACCTATATGGAAAATATGCAAAAGGAACAGGAGCTTCTTTTTCAAAAAAATCAGGAAACATTAGAAGATAATATAGCTGATGCACAAGAAAAGATGATTGGACTTTGCTGTGCTCTTATTGAAAAGATGACAGGTATATTGGTTGACGAGTACAGACCTGTAATGCTTCATATGATTAATAATGCATTGAATGAAAGCGATAATGGTAAGAATCTCGTTATAAGAGTTGGCGAAGAAAATTATACATATTTAATTGATAATTTTGACAGAATATCAGGGGCTGCTAATCCGAGTATAAATATTGAGTTATTTAGTGATTCCAAGCTAAATAGAAGACAGTGTATGATAGAATCGGAAAATGGAATAATTGACTTATCAATGGATATACAGGTTAGAAAGCTGATTACTGCCATAAAAATGTTGTCTGAATAATATTATATCCCCGGTTATAAATCGGGGATATTCTGTATATTTAGGAAAGCAAAAGTTGTTTTTGTTCATTTTTTGAGATGATTTGTATAATATATTGTTTTATTGGTGGGTATAGTATGCTGTTGATGAGGAGTTAATCTATGATTAAGAAATTTGACATTGACAAATATCAGCATTTGCTGTTTAGAGATTATACAATGCATTATGGCAAGGTTAGTAAAATAGTAGGTCTTACTGTTGAATCTGTTGGACCACCTTGTAAGCTTAATGATATGTGTGAAATTATATCTAAGGATGGCCTTACGTCCGTAATGTCTGAGGTAGTGGGCTTTAAAGATAACAAGGTTTTGCTCATGCCTTATGATAATGTTGATGGGATTGGTCTTGGTGCAACTGTAAGAAATACAGGAGAATGCCTTACGGTGAAGGTCGGTCCGTCCCTTTTGGGAAGAGTTTTGGACGGTATTGGAAGACCTATGGATAAAGGAGAGATTAATGAAATTCTCGAATATCCTATTGATGCAGCATCGCCAGATCCATTACAGAGAAAATTGATTAGTGAAGTTTTACCATTGGGTGTTAAGGCTGTTGATGGTTTGCTTACTATTGGAAAAGGTCAGAGAATAGGTATATTTGCCGGTTCTGGTGTGGGTAAAAGTACATTGCTTGGTATGTTTGCACGTAACACCAAGGCTGACATAAATGTTATTGCTCTTATTGGTGAGCGAGGTAGAGAGGTTGGAGAATTCATAGAAAGAGATTTGGGCGAGGAAGGATTGAAACGTTCGGTTCTTGTTATTGCAACCTCGGATAAACCTGCCCTTATCCGTAATAAGGCTGCTAAAACGGCAACAGCAATAGCTGAATACTTTAGAGATCAAGGCAAGGATGTTTTGCTTATGATGGACTCGCTTACAAGATTTTCTATGGCGCAAAGAGAGATAGGTCTTGCTTCGGGAGAGCCTCCTGTTACAAGGGGATATCCACCTTCTGTGTATTCAGAGCTTCCGAAACTTCTAGAACGTGCAGGTAATACGTATTCTGGTTCTATAACTGGTTTATATACTGTTCTTGTTGATGGAGATGATTTTAATGAACCGATTACAGATACTGCTAGAGGTATATTAGATGGACATATTGTTTTATCAAGAAAACTTGGACATAAAAATCATTACCCTGCCATAGATGTATTGGCGAGTATATCAAGATGTATGAGTGCTATTGCTACAGATGAACATAAAAAACTAGCCGGTAATCTTAAGAATGTATTGGCAACATATAGTGATGCAGAAGACTTGATAAATATTGGAGCGTATAGGTCTGGATCAAATAAGGATATTGATTATGCCATATCTAAGATTGATAAGGTTAATGGCTTCTTAAAGCAGGATGTGAACTCGAAGTATTTGCTTGATGAAGAGCTTAAAATGCTTAAAGAGGTTTTTGAATAATTTGCACTTGTAAAGAATATTGTGCGAGTGATTTGTGAAAAAAGAAGGTGAACTTATGGCTAAATTTTTGTATCGTATGCAAAATATATTAGATATAAAATATAAGCTTGAGGAGGCCGCTAAGCAGGAATATGCAGAAGCGGTAAGGTTGCTTGCTATTGAAGAAGAGAAGCTTGAGTTATTAGAACATAGAAGATATGGATATTATCTTGATTATAATGACTCTATTAAAGGTAGGCTTGATTTTGTTAAAATAGATGAATGTGGAAATGCCATGGATATTATGGATGAGATGATAGTCGCTCAAAATGAAGTGATAAGAGAAAAAAGTAAAGAGGTTGAAAAAGCAAGAAATAAGCTTAATACTGTTATGCAGGAAAGAAAAATGCATGAGAAGCTTAAGGAAAATAAATTCGAAGAGTTCAAGCAAGAGATTAATGAGGCTGAAGCAAAGGAGACGGATCAGGTTGTAAGCTATCAGTTCAATAACAAGAATGCGGAGGGATAATTATGTCTAGTGAAATTAAGGATAAGGAAAATGGGGGCAATAAGGGTATTGGGATAATAATGGTTATTTTAATTATTATCACATGGCTTTCAGTTATGGCTCTTTTGATAAAATGCGATGTTGGTGGCTTTGGTACTGAAGTACTTAGACCTGTGTTCAAGGATGTTCCTGTTATTAAAGAAATATTGCCTGAGGCATCTGATGAGGAAATAATAAAGGAAAGTGGCTATCCTTATACTAATTTAAAGGATGCGTTGGATAGAATAGCTGTATTAGAGGCTTCCGTTGGAAGCAAGGAGGCGGAAATTGCTTCGCTTAGTGATGAGGTGACTGAACTTCAGGCTGAGGTTTCAAGACTTACTGTCTATGAACAAGAACAGGAAAATTTTGAAGCTAAAAAAACTGAATTTTTTAACGAAATAGTCTATGGAGAAAACGCTCCAGATACCGATATATATGTTGAGTGGTATAATGAGCTTGATCCAGAGTATGCTGAGCAAATATATCGTGAGATAGTTGCTGCTAATACAAATGATCAGCAAATTATAGATTTGGCAAAGGCTTATGAAAGCATGGATCCAAAGGATGCTGCTGAAATTCTTGAAACTATGAATACAGATTTGGATACAGTTGCTCTTATTATGAATAATATGAGCACTGAAGCCCAAGGTAAGATTTTGGCAGAG
>JAGALE010000118.1 GCA_017625335.1 Lachnospiraceae bacterium | reverse complement strand
TATACCAATCACCTGTTGAGCTTCCTGTCCTGGCTTCGTCACATAGCCCACTGATGAGCTTACACGTTCTGTAGCTTCCGTCAGGTCTACTAGCTGCTCATCTGCACCTTCGATTCCAGGTTGCGATCCATAAGGCTCATCAACATCTCCAATCTCACCAGCCTCATATTTTCTCTTTACAGCTATAGCTCCCATAACTATATGCTTACACATACTTCTAGATGGACAGCTACATTTGCTATCACCAAGAGGCACATAAAGCTTACAGCTTACATCCTCCATAGAAACATTTTTGCACTCATCAGTCTCATCTATGTCTACAGCCACACTTTCCAAATCCTTGTAAGAGCGCTTAACAATTCCCTTATTTGACAAACCAACTAGGTAGTCATCATCTATAGTTTGGAAGTACTTTATCCTATCACTCATGATATTACACCTCCTACCCAGTCAGCTAACTGCTCCGGAGTCATAGCCGCCACATGTGCCCCAAGGTCCACAAGGCGAGCTGCCACAGTTCGATTGTAGTTAGGATTTGCATTTACATCCAAGGCTGTAAGCACAATCATCTTAGCACCAGACTCAATAATATTTCTGCTGGTGGCGTACAGTTCATTTACACTACCACCCTCATATAAATCTGTAATAAGCACAAATATAGTCTTGTCCGGGTTATCTATAAGACCCTCGCAATACCTAACTGCCTGACCGATATTGGTTCCACCGCCCAGCTGAACACTCATAAGAGTCTCCACCGGATTATCTAAATGGTCACTTAAATCAACTACATTTGTGTCAAATATAACTAGTCTTGTATCAAGCATTGGAAGCTTGGCAAATATACCTGCTGTAACAGCACTATGAATTACAGAATCAAGCATAGAACCACTTTCGTCCACAGCTATTACTATACGCCAGTTATTGTATTTTCTAACACGAGAGTTAAAGTAAACTCTATCTAAAATCAGCTTCTCCCTATCCTTGTCATAGTTCTTAAGATTCTTAGCTATGGTTTTCTTGATATCCAGGTTCCTGGATGATTTTATAACGCTTTCACTGTTACGATTAAGCTTGCCTGTGATGCCAATCTTAATCCTTTGCTCCAGCTTCTCCATAAGCTCCTTAACCACAGCCTTTACGATTCGCTCTGCCTCCTCTAGGACACTTCTGTTCATAGAACCCTTAAGCTGAAGTATCATCTTAAGAAGCTCCTGATTAGGCTCCATCTTAGCTAAAACCTCTCTGTCAGTAAGAAGCTCTGTCATGCCATATCTATCCAAAGCCTGCTTCTCTAATATCTCCACCGTCTCCTTAGGGAACAGCTTACGCACCTTGTTAATCCAGTGAGAAACCGTAGGATTAGAGTCCTCCAAACTCCCCTTTTCTTCTCTGACACCACTATCCTCACCGTACTCTCTAGAGTAGAGATAATCCAGCACATCCTCCATCTCCATATATCTGGCTGAGCCCTGTCCAAAGGATATCTGATCACTAGCATACTTTCCTAACATGAGACGCCATTTATTTAATTGTTCTATGTCTTTGTTGTTCATCTAAAACTCCATAATTTCTTGCAAATAAAAATCATCGAAACAAAAAATAGCTGTCCCCTACTGGCAATAGAGGACAGCTCGTAACTTAAAATTACTTTTGTTCCGAAGTTGCAATCATTGAACCAACCACAGTTCTTTGATTTCTTCTAACTTGATTATAAACGATTCTTGCTACTTATGCAAGATTCAAGTTTGGGGTAGGTACTGGTTTTAACTGGTATCTGCCTTTTTGTGTTAACAATGAGCCAAGTGGATTCCTGCTTGCATGATAATCCATTTGGCGAATGTACATCACTGAGTATGCTGTGCATGCGATGCGAGTGTTAACACAATCGAATAGGATTCAGCCTACTCTATTTATAAGTTTTAGCCACTTGCGCCTCTATATAATTTCTCTATATAATTTATTTGCCATTATACCTAGCATATGCCTCATCCAGCACATGCTCAAAGCTGTGATAATCCTCCCAGGTACCGATAAATTCCATAGGCAAATCACCCAACTCATTTATTACCCAATTACAATAATCAGACCAATAGCATTTCTCATAATACGCTATCACAAAAGGAACAAGCGAATCATCTAAATCCTCGCTCCAAAGCTTAGTATCACAATAGTCAATTAGAAACTGAGTTCCAGACATCTCCTCCGACATAACCTTACTAACGGCTTCGCTGTCATATTCCTTGTGAATTTCACCTACAAAACCACGCTTAATAACCCATGTCAGAAAGAAACCAATGTGATTACCTGCATATAGCCATACCTCTTCCATTTGTTCCTCAGTAGCATCTTCTGGCGAAATCTTCTTCATCTGACAATATGTTTCCAATGCCTTGTCATAATAGTAATCAATTCTGTCGATAGTAAAATTCTCAATTACAGGCTTATCAACAGGCTCCTGCTTAGTGGATTCCTGTAAAGTCTCATTCTTATTCTTCTTGAAAAAATCAAATAATCCCATGTGTTTCCTCCTTATCACATCGTTAATTTAAATCCCAGTAATCTGTGGTTTTAATTTTATATTTTTATGACATCTAGCACCTGCTCCTCCAAGTTCTTTCCATAAGCAAACACCTCAGGCGTAATCTGTTGCAGCTTCTTAAACTTACTCTTTTCCATGCCGTGCACAGCCGCCACCTTGCCACCCAGCTTATCAATCTCCGCAGGTGTAAAATAGCTAAAGGCTATTCTAAACTGGGGCAGAAGCTGCATAAAGTCTGCATCCTCCACACCTAGCAAAAATTCATCTATAATTCTAAGGAAGGTATCTCCTACAAAGACTAAGTCTCTAGCTGTGAAGAATACTCCTCTTAGAAATGTTGCTGCTTTAAGCTTCTTCTCTTTGGTTCCTGACATATATCCGGCACATGCATTCCCCACCTCACTGGCAGTGAATCTTCCTCTTCCATAAAGCACCCCACGAATGGCCCCATCAAGCCCCGGGTTAATGTCCTTCTTAGCAAGAAGTCCCTCCAATATATCTATAAAGCTTTCTAAATCCTTCTCATATTCCTTACGACTTAATATGGAATTCAAGGTTTTCACCGCCTCCATAGTATCAGCTAAGTTCTCCTCCTTTACCTGATGCATATGTGGAAGGGTGTACATTACCTTTCGGTATACCGCCATAATAAGTGGCTTTATATCTATATCGCTCTGGTACAGAGTGCTTAACTCATCCAACATAATTACATTTGAAAAAGCATTTACCAATGAGAAAAAATCCTCATCCTGACCAAGAAGCTGTTCTAATCTTAACATAGCTCCGGATAGTTGCTCAGATAGCCCCATCTCAAACATCTGAATCAAAATATCTGATGCGGCACTGGAATTCATATCCTCCTTAAGCTTGCTCTTAGCCAGGGATACACATGCCTCTTCTAAGGTTCCTCCGTACACCGACTTATCGATAAGGGCTGCAATAACCTGAGTGCTCCACTTGTAAGACCATATCTCCCTAATTAGATTCCTGTCCTTTTTAAGTCGTAGATTTGGACCTTTTTGCCTTATGGCAAATCCAGTATCTAAGAAAGTCATCTGATACAAAAACTCACTTATTTCCCTGTGCCTCTTGGTAGAGAATACAGACAATGTCACTTCATTCTTTACACTGGTGCCAATCTTAAGCTTGTACTTACGGCTAAGCTCCTCAAAGCTTTGTACTAATGGTGGAATCTTTGCATTCTTACACAGCTTACCAATCTTCTTCCCAGTAAGCTGCCTTCTTAAAATGTCCATAGGCAAACTTGTGGCAAAGTTGTACTCACCCTTTACAAAGGAGGACAGCACACTGTCATACAACTCATATGCGCCAGGGTACTCCTTACCTCTAAGCATAGCCAGATTATCCGCCATATTGTATGCACAAATCTCGTCGTAGGTGGAAAGGTAGCCCTCCTTCTTACGAACTGCCTTGCCAACATTTACTATGTATTTTAAAACTGTGTCCTTGTATATCTGGCCAATGCCGGATTCCACGGATTCACCTTCATTACTGTCTCCATTATCAACAGATACTATCGCCTTGTCATTACCATATTTTATTCCATCCGCAACAATTTTCTCAAGCTCCTGCCACACATCCTGATAAAAGCTTGGATGTGGCATACCGCTTGCGTAACCATTTAGTCCATCTGCCGCCTCCATAGAATAGGACATAAGATACACACCCTGATCATCCTGTGGAATATTATGTAGCTTCAAGGTGGCTGATGAGTTAGAGCTAATCCCATTAGATGATTTCATATCCTGCTCATGACAGCCTGCCACATCACCCCACATGCTATCCATCAATCCATAGGTATGAAATCCACCTGTAACAACAAGAATCCTGCTATATTTTCCCTTAGCAGCTTCAATATTCTTCCTCATATATGCCTCTCTGGCGAGACAGCCCTCCTCCTTAAGGCGCCTCTCATCAGAATTCATCCTTGAAAGTACACAGTAATGAAGCATATTTCTCACGAATTCATCAGTGGAAATTGTAAGACCCTTTAGCTCAAAATATTTCTCCCAAAATTCATCGAAATTCCTAACCCCTGTACGCTCCACTAATGATTTGAAAAAGCGATTAGAAGCCAGGTAATAATCATCATTATAGTTATTCTTGTCCTCCTTCTTACGAAGACCCTTGTTCTCCTCTGAGGCTATAAGAATTTCAGCGTAAGGCAGGTCAAAAAAGGCAGTATCTGCTCCCTGCTTCACTCCATATCTTGCCGCCACCAGCTCTGGAGAATAGTCAAGAAATGGATAGTAGCACTTGTACGCCTCCTTCTCCTTAGACACATAGCCCTTGCTATCCTTATAAGAATAGTAAATTGCAAATGGCGCCTCAGTATCACCGTCAGTCATAACATCAAGCATCTCATTAGCCCCCTCAGGACCCTCTATAAGTATACACTCTGGCTTGTATTCCTCCATACATTTAAGCAAATGGTAGGAGCAGACCGGACTGTGGTGACGAATGGGAAAATACACTACCTGTTTAGAATATGAAAATGCTTCCTGAAAGATAGGCTTTATAGCCACTTCCTGGCCTCGTAATAATTCTTCCATAAGCCGCCCTCTCTATCCTGCTTGTCGCGAACTACTGTATTAAAATATCCCTTAACCTTCTGTAAATCGTCCTTATTCTCCTTGGCGATGGCACCTACCAGATTCTGAACTAAGCTATCCATGCTTATGGTTCCATCTCCGTAGTAATATCCGCTCATCATAGACTGATAATAAACAGACACAGCCTCCGCAGTACTCATAACTGCAGTTGGTCTGTCAATCTGGTGTCCCATAGAAGACACACCCTCTCTAAGCTCATGGTATGTAGATGCAAGAATCTCAGCTACATTCTCATCTGCTGACATCTCAACGTGGTTCTCCTTCGCCAGCTTATTTACCTCGCTTATTATAATCTGCTTCTCCAGTGCTACCTCACGAACAGGAGCAACTGTCTCAAAATTAAATCTTCTCTTAAGAGCGCTACTCATCTCATTTACGCCCTTATCACGAGTGTTGGCAGTACCGATTACATTAAAGCCAGGCTTGGCAAATATTAAGCCCTCGTCACCTAGTTCAGGTACATTTAACACCTTATCACTAAGCACACTAATTAAACTGTCCTGAATCTCCGCAGGAGTTCTGGTAATCTCCTCGAATCGAGTGATAATTCCCTGCTCCATACCCACATAAAGAGGGGATGGAACAAGTGCTTCTCTAACCGGTCCCTTATCCAGCAAAAGTGCGTAATTCCAAGAATACTTAATCATATCCTCTGTGGTGCCTGCTGTACCCTGTATAGTGTTGGTGCTGACACCACTAATTGCCGCAGACAAAAGCTCTGACAGCATGGTTTTGGCAGTTCCCGGCTCACCCACCAGCATCAGTCCTCTGTTACCAGCAAGAGTAACTATACACCTTTCAACCAAGGCATCATTGCCGAAATATTTCTTATCTATCTTAATCTCCTTGCCCTGATAAATCACAGGCTGATTGCTTCCAAGTATAAATGTGCGCACTGCCTGGGGTGACATCCTCCAGTTAAGTGGCCTTTTGGCAATATCCGTAGCTCTAAGTGCCTCTAATTCTTCTTTATAAGCCACCTCCACAGGGGGCTTTATCATAATATTTTCTCCCATAAGCTTCTCCTTTTTTTCGACTAAAAATACTACTTCAAATATACACTTTAATGTGGTAAGACTCAACTATATTTTGCATTTTAGAATGTACAAAAAAACATCCCTCTTTTTTATAATTAATTCCAGTTAATACATTTCCGAAAATAATAAATATTGTAATCCCTGTTCAATGTGATAGTATTATACATATATTACAACTACGGAGGATGCTATGAAATTTAAGCATATACTTACATACATTTTACAGTTAATAATAACTCCCATATACAATATAATCGATTCTGAAATAATCCTATATTATTTCGGCTGTGGATGTGTGCCTAGCACTCAATCAAACTACTTCAATATCGACTTTAATGCCAACGACATGAGACTTTTGTTCTATACAGTCCTTACTGTAGTAACTATAATAATGGGATTAATATTTTCAAAAGATATAGAGGGGAAATTCAAACGAGTAGAATATATAACATCAATGATTATAACAAATATTGTCCTAGGATTTTTACTTGCCCATAGTAGAATGTGGAAATAAAATAAGCAGGAGCTACAAAATCACAAGTAGCTCCTGCTTGTTAATTATTATATTAAATTTTGTGACTCATGAAAAGAGCGGCACCACACTTACTCCACAGGTATGAAAGCTATCTCAAATATCTCAAGGGCTATCTCCGGAGTCATTTCAATATCCGTAGTTTCTATGGTAACTATCTCTTCATTTTCCGGTATCCATATAAAGAACTCTCTATCTGTCAAGTAGTCGCTTGTATTCTCATAGATTGTATATTCGCCAAACTTAAGTCCGGTATCCACCACATTTCTGTCATAATCAAGATGACCTATGGTATCTGCAAACTTTTCATATTCTAAACTTACAAAGCAGTACTCCCCATCCCTATACATGTTCATTCGCAAGTCTAGTCTTGTACTTTCTTCTCTGTAAACAGTATTGCCACCATTAGCATTTGGCATATAATGCCAGCTAGGACTCTCAGATGGTCTAAATGCAAATCTGTATCCTGGAAGCAATTCCATGGACATTACATTTCCATGAAGAGCTAAATCTGTCACATCACCCTGAGCTTCTTCCACGCATGTTGTAAATTCCTTAAGCTTCACCCATAAGTCTTCAAGAGTTAAGCCATATTCATTTCCCTTATTATATTCCACTCTGAAATACAAATCCTTAATCTTAAGATAGTAGTTTTCATCAGGCTCCATCTCTGGGTCATCCTCATACTCTTCAAGTCTATAATACAAGGATATATCTCCCTCATTATACAAAAGCTCCATATCCTCTGAATATTTGTTAAAGTTTTCATAGGTATAATCAAAAAGCTTTACCAAATATCGTTCATCCACAACAAGCATAAATATTGCGTCATCAATAACTATATTCTCGTAGCTTTCATCCCAATCACCGGATGCAGAAAACAGCTTTATGGTATCTGTGGCTGTAAAGATATAGTACTTCCCATCTGAAGAAAATGCAAAATGATTCTCATCACCGTAATTAGCTATAAGGGGAAGCGGGTCACTGCTTAGACCATTTGACGCCTCTGTAGTAGGCTCAGCAGTTATCTCCTCGCCCTGACCTGATATTTCCTCACCCTGGTCTCTTTCCTCTGTGGAAGCAGCGTCCTGAGCACTAGTGTCTGCAGAATCACTATTTCCCTGACCAATTTCGTCACCCTGACCATCCTCTGTGGTGTACTCTGCTACAAAATTATCCTCTTTATTTTTGTCCTTTTTATCATCATTATTAGACAAAATTACAGCTGCACCTATACCACCAAGCAAGGTTAATCCCACAGCAGCAACTATAATTTTTCTCTTAGCAGATGCAAATAAAGCGGACACTATCTTTTTGGTTGCCACAGGCTTGGCTCCTGCAAAACCTGACTGAGCTATTGGAGTTATGGCTGGTTGCATTGCTGGCTGAACCGGGTCCACTGGCGCTGTTACCATTGCTGGTGCAGTATACTGCATAGCTCCTCCAAGGGCAGCACCTAAGATATTGCCTAATACATTTGGAATAACCAGATTCTCTGCCTCTGCCCAGAACAAAGCTGTAAGGAATGGTACTGCAGTAACTGAGTAAAGCTTTTCTCCTGTCTGGCTCTCATACTGCTGAACTCCAAGCTTAATCTTTCCTCTGGCAGCACTTAATCTAGAGGTTACTGTTCCTACAGTACATCCCATAGAATCTGCAATCTCCTGTGCAGTCAAGCCATCAAAATAATACAATACAATAGTCTGGTATTGAGCCACAGTAAGAGTCTCACTCATAATATTAAGAACTAGCTGTCTCTTCTCTGAATTCACCACATAATTTTCAGGAAGGAAGTAATCATCCTCCTCCACAGGAAGTGTCTCAAGAAGCTCATCATCAGCATAAGCAATCTGCTTCTTAGACAAAAGTGTCTTACATTTATTAACAGCAATTTGAGTTATCCACTGACAGAATCTTCCTCTATCCTGCAAACTCTGCAAATGAGTAAGACCTGACAGATATGTATCCTGCAAAACGTCCATAGCATCCTGCTCGTTACACATAAAGCTAAAGCATGCATAATAGACCTGCTTATTTGTCTGGTTATACAGCTCCTCGAAAGCCTTCATGTCTCCTTCTAAAACTCTTGTTACTAACTGCTCTGTTGTGTTCATTATTTTCCCTCCTCATATCGGCACTTTAATTATACTATATTGGTGCTCTATATATAAAGACTATTATAAAATGAGTTTTATTGAGCAAAAATGAAAAAAAGTGATTATTTTTTTAATAATCACTTTCTTCTTAGCACTAAATACTTTGAAGTTCCAACACTCCGCAAACATATTCAATTGGTTTAGAAACTCTAATTGCTATCTCTTCCGGAGAAAGCCCCATCTCTGTGAAGGCTAAGATTTTACCTTCTGTTTTTCCTTCCGCTTTTCCTTCTGCTTTTCCTTCTGCTTTTCCTTCTGCTTTTCCTTCCGCTTTTCCTAATCTCTTACCTTCCATTATTCCATCATCATATAAATCCTGCAGCGCCTTACACATATCACTTCCCTCCCCCTTTTTTGAATCTACTTTATATTTTAATAACTCTCCTGTAGCAAGCAACGCCTTAATAACCTGTAATGTTTCATAATCAACACAAGAGAAATAATCTCTATGCTTATTAGTATAGTCAACTAATCCTTTCTTATCACTTTTATATTTTAACATCCCAAACACATTTTGTAAATCCGATTTGAATTTGTACAATTCATTTTCTTTAGATGGATTAAACACCGTAACCTTATAATTAGAAATATACTTTTGCAGCACTTTCATATCTTCTTTCTTCAAAAACTTCTCATCATATCCAAACATATCATACAAATCTAAATTTCCATCCCATTGGTCGCCATAGTAAAACACAATTGTTATAACTGGATGTAATTTATCCGTTTTTCGAAATCTTGAAAAAAATTCATCAGTACCAATTTGTTTCTCCGGTGCATCGTCAGATAAATTTTGCCATATATTTCTCATTTGATCTGTATACGACAAAGCATCATAAAGCATCTTTCTAACAGGCATAGCATAGTGAATTTTGTCTTGAACCTCCAATGCTAACAGCACTAAATACACATTATCAGACCATCTCATTATTATATCCCTGTATCTTTCAACAGCTTTTAATTTATTATTCTTATCTGTAAGCACTATATTAGATTCACTATTTATCTCTTCAAGCTTTTCAGGCAAAATAACCTGTTTCCCCTCAAATATAATACCGTTAAATAAATCTGCAAAACGTTTTGAATCTTTAAGCCAGTTTTTTATTGAAGCATCCTTTATCCCCATATATTCCTCCTTGAGTAAGTCCCATCGCTGGCTTAGATATTTAGAAATACCAGACTCCAGAAAACATAGAACTAGATTGAATACATAGATTATGTAGCAGAATCAAAAATTTGTATATACTAATTTTTCAAACGTTTGTAAAGATTTGAAGCTTTCTGTGAATATTATGTGAAAACTATGCATAAAAAACTGATCAAAAAAATGCCTAAACCCAATATTTACAAAGGGTTCAGACACTTTACACAGTAAATGACCATAGTCAAAAAACTCTCAATTTTCCTACGATAGATTTGTAATTTATATTAATTTCACTGCAAATATAGCCACTCCGATTACAATCAAAACCACACCAACCACACGATTAAGGGTTTCAGGCTTAGATTTATTTGCAATTAATGCAGCCACCCTTGCCCATAGAAGTGTAGAAAATACGCAAACCGCAAGGCACAGCATATCCGGCTTTCCACCTATAGCAAAATGGCTAACCGCCCCTGTAAATGCAGTAAATGCCATAACAAACACACTTGTTCCAACGGCAGTTTTAAGCTCATACCCCAATACTGTAGTAAGTACAAGAAGCATCATCATACCACCACCGGCACCTATAAATCCGCAAATAAAGCCTATCAAACCACCACAAATTATAGATCGTATAACTCTCTGCCTGCTGTCTAACTCTTCCATCATTTCCTTAGTAGTCATAACCGGCTTAACTATGAATTTTACGCCAAGCACCATAGTCATAAACACCGAAAAGCCACCCATGGTATTGCTTGGCACCAGAGATGACACAAAGCTTCCAACAGTGGTAAATATAAGGACTGTTATCATCATAACCAATCCATTTTTCACATCCAGATTCTTATTCTTCCAATACGTATGAGCACTTACTGCGCTTGCCAAAACATCACTGGCAAGGGCTATGCCCACCGCCTCATAAGCCTCCATACCTAAAAATGTAATCAAGATGGGACTAATGGCTGCTGCCGCACTCATGCCCGCAAAGCCGGTTCCCACACCTGCACCTATACCTGCTATAAAGCATACTATTATCTTTAACATTATTGATCCCATATTATTACATCCTTTGTTCGTTGATTAAGGGCTTAGTTTTCACCAAGCCCTTTACTATAAGATATAATAACATACTTTATCAGAGAAGTACTAATGTTTTTGTTGTAAACAAATGCAATAATTAATCCTTCATCTTCAATATATCCCTTTCAAAATCCGCTATATCTTCTAATGCATCCTCCATATCTTCAGAATATATTTCTCCCCTTAGATCAGAATACAATCCATAAGAATCGGATCTATAATCAGAATATTCTCCATACACATCCCCGCGGGCATCGGACCACCATCCATATTCCTCTGATCGAGCATCAGACCATTCACTATATTCAGCATCCTCGTAAGCGTCATCCAAAATACCATCATAGTAGTACTCATACATTTCATCGAGGATACCATCATAGATATCATCATGGATTACCTCTCCCGCGTCCTCGTACAAACTATCGTGTATGGATTCCAATTCATCATACATATCATCATAGGACACGTCAGAATTAACTATCATTTTGGCGTAAATCAAGCAATATTCTCTAAGTCGTATAGCCAGCAATTCTGTTTCGTCATAAATCTTCTCGTAAAATGCTTCCACTAGATCCATATTCTCCAGATACTTCTCATAGGTATCAACATCTGATTTTAAGGTCTCCCATTCTTCTGAAAGGGCTGCCACAGTATTCTCTGTGTCCTGCTGGATTTTTGTTTCCAGTTCTTCATAGGTCATATCCAAATCCCATACTATTTCTGTCGAGTTAGCATCATCAGTTTCAGATATCTGTGCATTCTGAGTATCTTGTTTTTGCTCACCATTCGTCTGCATATCCTGACTCTGCGTATTTTCACCCTTTTCTCCACAAGAACATAAACTTAAACACATAACCATTATCATTAAAACACTTACTATTTTCTTCATAACTAAACCTCTCCTTTCTTCTGTATGGCTTCAATCCACTTTTTTGCCATATCAATTAACATCGTCTTCTCCTGACGTTCCTCCTGAAGCTTAATCACCTGACGTTCTAAGGCAGCTGTTACTAGCTCATCGGAAGCATCAATCAAGGACTCTATCTCCTTCAGCTTAAAGCCCAACCTCTGGTAATCCTTGATAATGGCTATACGCTTCTGTGCCTGCTCATCATACAGAAGATGCCCGTACTTATTCCTAGCAGACGGCTTCACCAAACCTCTCTTCTCGTACCCCTGCACCGCACGCCTTGTGACTCCAAGCTCTTCAAAAACCTCGTGTAAAGTCTTAATGTTACTCATAAGTTCCTCCCTTTACTTTATTAGCCTAAAACTGCACGTTAAGTGCCGTCAAAGACTTTTTTCTAAGAGCCGAAAATGATTTTGCTCTCGTAAAAGGGTTTGTTTTTTTCGCGAACACCGCGAAACTGAGCATACGCAGTATGCTTTTGTTTCGGCATGGCTCATTTTTAAAACTTCTAGCAAAGCTCATAAAAAAACTATAATTTCAGGGGTTAAGTCTCTATTATCTCCCTCCGATAATGAATACAAGACAGAGAGTGGTTGCGTATCACGAATGTCATAAAATCATTTTTTCATATTTCAACTAGGGTAGCTATAGGTCCATTAGTGTCACGCTACTTAGTCTTTACGGTACAGGTTTAGCTTATAAGTAAAGTACGAGTATTTGAACTAAGCTTTGACTTTGTACACGCATATGATTCCCATGCGTTGTTAGGGAATATTTCCAAAATATATATAGAGAGACACGAATATGTGTTAAAAAAATAATATTTGGTTGCCTAGGGCATTTATTTTGGTGCTCTTTGGTTTAGTCTACTCAAAATTAGACCATCAAAAAATCTTTATGACCAAGTATTATTTGCACATTGACAATTGAATCCCAGAAGAAACTATTAATTTTCAGTTTTATTTGTAGAAAGGAGTTTTTCGAATGAAGAACATTACATGGAATCCAGCAGTAGAAGTAACAACTCACGCAGGAACAAAAGAAGTAGGCTCTGAATCCATAAGCCTTAGCTTATAGAGCCTTAAGATATGCGTAAGTGGATGGGGCAGGACTCGAACCTGCGATGTTTCAACGTGACGGATTTACAGTCCGCTGCCCTCGCCGCTAGGCATACCCATCCAAAATAATCAAGTGCTCCATGAGGGACTCGAACCCACAGCCTACCGGTTAAAAGCCGGTTACTCTACCACTTGAGTTAATGGAGCCAAATATAAAAAGCCGCTT
>JAGALE010000117.1 GCA_017625335.1 Lachnospiraceae bacterium | reverse complement strand
TGATAGAAAGTCCCCTGGTCTTTTATCTTCTCAAGCTCCTGTATCTTCTGTGGAGTGTTTTCTGTTTGCAAGGCATCCTCTATACTCTTAACAGTGTATACCTTCCCCTGAAACACATAGGAGTCATAAACAAATATTCCTCTGCTATGGAGATAATTTAATTCATATCCCTGTAAAGGTCTGCAATTATACAGTACTCTGTTAAAGATATCTCCATTTGCACCACTCTGTTTCTTATGAGGTTGAATTGCTCCTGTTGATGATGTGGTGGGTTTTAAGCCATCCAACAGCAGAATTTCACTTACTGCTTCACGAAATGGTACATCCACACCATAGACCTTTTGACTTAAATGCCGAAACAGAGCAATGGAGTCATAGGTCTCTCTGCATACATAACAGTGCACTGTATTATTACTGTTACAGGAAGCACTTGGGGTTTTATCATAATGGGAATCCCTGGGGCATCTGGTAAGATACCCTTTCACTTCCCAATTAAAATGGTTTAGTATTTTATGAATATCAACAGACTTTGCAGCCTGTATGTCATTCTGACTTAATAACATAATTGCTCCTCCTCTCAAAAAATATGGCTTGTAAAAAAGAAAAAGAGAGGTTTGATTGTTTGGAAAGAAGGATTGCACACACAAGAAATGCTTTGTATCTCATTCCCAACAATGGTGTTGTATGTACTCTTTGCTTTTATGTGACGTGCACCGGTCTCCAAACAACCCAAATCCTTCTCTTTCTCTTTTTGAAGCCTTATTTTATTTAATAATCACTTTCCACTAACTTAAATATGTCTTCCCTCTGTTTGCGGAGGTCTTTTCTTATCTTGTCTGCACCCTTGGTCTGGTACATCTCTCTTAGCTTCAGCCTAATGCTTCTGACAGATGGAATATCCCTGCTCATTGGAAATGCTTCTTTGTAAAACTCAACAATCTCTTCTACAAGCTCTGTTGTAATCTTATAGGTATCCTGTCCTCTCTGTTTCAGATAGCAGAAGATAGCAAGCTGAGCCTTATCCTTTACCTTCTTATTCAGAAGTGGGATTTCATTTACACCATACTCCTTCAGCTTGTCCAATGCTTGATTATTGGTAATCAGGTTGCAGAGCTTCTTGTACTGGTTCACTTTTCTTTTAGTCTTACTGCTGGTCAGTATTCTTAAAGCAAGTTCCCCCTCAATGCCTGCTTTTTGGAGTTCCTTCAACAGCTCCATCAACAGCTCCTGCCCTCTTATCTGATAAACAGTTTCTCTGTAAGACTTGATATTCATAAAAGTATGGCTCTTACCCATAATGCTGTCCCAGTAATCATCACTACACCAATGCACAATCTCCTGTCTTAAGTCCTCAATATCTTCCCAGATATCATCAGGGTTAGACTTCTTATGGACACCTTTGGCAGTTTCTTCATCCAGAATGACAACAGAAGTACCAAGCTCCCATTCAAGCTCCCTTCTAAGTAATTCGTGGTTATAATAATACTGTCTCTGGAACTGATTATAGGAAATCATATACAACACCCTGTAATCCACTAATATCTCCCCATTCTCATAAGAAAGACAGGGCTCCAATTCCCCAATCT
This sequence comes from Lachnospiraceae bacterium, assembly GCA_017625335.1. Taxonomy (GTDB): domain Bacteria; phylum Bacillota; class Clostridia; order Lachnospirales; family Lachnospiraceae; genus Coprococcus_C. The sequence continues at coordinate 166 of JAGALE010000117.1, read as the reverse complement.
CACTGATTGCAGCCATCGCCATTTTTTCAATGAGAACCTCATCCGCAACCACCAAAGCTTCCATCTCATCATCACTTAACGCTTCCTGTTGCTTTCTCTTTAGTCTCTGTTTCTCAAACACATCCACATACTGTTGCAGAGTTTCCGAAAATCTGTCAATCCTGCT
>JAGALE010000116.1 GCA_017625335.1 Lachnospiraceae bacterium | reverse complement strand
GGGCAAAGAACTAATTAGTGAGATTTTAAGTAGAGTAGAAGTACCGGTGGAAAATTGGGAGAAGTAGATGCAGCTTATAGTAGCCATTGCCATTGCTATATTCATTTTTATATGGCAAAAGAGATTGTACAATAAAATGTGGGATGAAAGATTGGGTATAGATATACTCTACAAGGATTCCTATGTTAATGCAGGAGACAGCTCGTCTTTGATTGAAATAATCAATAATGACAAGCTTCTTCCCCTGCCTGTTTTGCATATCAAATTTTCGGTGGATAAAAGCTTTGAATTTGATAATCAGGATAATGCTTCTGTTACTGATTCATATCACAGAAACGATGCATTTTCTATTATGGGGGGACAGAGGATAACCAGAAAATTGGCTTTTAAGGCTACTAAGAGAGGCGTGTTTTACATAAGCGGAGTTACGCTTACTGCCAAGGATTTCTTTATGACTAAAACCTTTGCAAAGGTTTTGGAATGTGGTCATAAGCTGTATGTTTTCCCTAAGAAAATTGATACACCTGATTTTGAAACCTATTTTAATACTGTTATGGGTGAAATTGAAGCAAGGAAAGGTTTGTTAGAGGACCCGTACACCTTTAGAGGGATTAGAGATTACGACGTTAGGGATAATATGAGTAAGATTAACTGGAAGGCATCTGCAAAATGTGGACAGCTGATGGTTAATCAGTACGGTTATTCCTGGGAGCCTAGAATTAGAATCCTTTTGAATTTGGATACAAATCTGATGATAAGAGGAGATTATTTGACAGAGCTTGCAATAGAGCTTGCCAGTTCTATTGCATCAGAGTTTTTGGCAAATAGAATATCTGTAGGTATTTCTTCTAATGGTTTGGATATAAAAAATCAACCACTAGGCGAGCTAGATAGTGGAACTACTCTTGAACACATGGTGACTATAGATAAATATTTAGCGGCCATTGTCCATAACTCAGAGGTGGGTGGCTTTATTGATATAATAGATGCTTTGATTGATTTCTATGATCGTGAAAGTACATACGTAATTATATCTCCATATCATAGGGAGGATTTGTTGAAAAAACTGGATGTTCTTAATGATATGGGTATGGATTTTCATATGATAGTTCCATACTTTGATGTTCAAGGAGTTAAAACCCACAGAGATTATATGTATGAGTGGGAGGTGAAGCTGGATGAAATCTAGAATAGAGCAATTTGGGAAGCTAAGTAGAATGGTATTCGAGATGCTGTTTGTTATGCTTATTACCATCTTTTTTGAAAATGTTTTGCTTAAGCAGGAACCAGGGGTTCTAAACAGAGTGATTTTGCTGCTTTTATACCTTGCATCTTTTGTTGTGAGAAATATATCGGATATGAGGATAATTGCGCTTATAACACATGTGGCAGTTGGTGCTTTGTTATTTGCTTTACCTATAGATAATGTAAGCAAGTGGATGCATGTGGTAATAGTGTGCCACCTTATGTTTTCGGCTATGAAATATATGGGGCTTAGAAATAAGCTAGAGCCGTTGGAGGATCCGCCTTGGCCAACATTTTTCATCATAGTAGTTATGTATTTGTTTGGACTTTATACTAAGAGCTATCCATTTCTTAACTCCACATACATCTTTTCACTACTGCTTATGATTGTTTACTATCTTATGACCTATTTGGATGGCCTTAAAAAATATGTTAATTCCACCAAAGAAGTGGAAGAGGAGCATCTGAAGAAGGTAATAAAAAGAAACAATGTTATCGTGTTTTGGATTACAGTGCTTTTAGTAGTTTGCATGATTATAGGCTGTTTGCTTGATTATAGTAAGCTTGAAGCCGTGCTGAAGCTACTTGGAACAAAGCTGCTTAAACTAATAGGATCGGTTCTAATGATACTTGCTATTGTGTTTGATCAGATGATTAGGGGTGGCTCTGGAAAATCAGATGCCTTTAATCAGGATACCATGGATCGTATCAAGGGACATGCAACAACGGCAAAGGATTCTTCTATTATTTTCCTATATATCGCATGTGGATTGATTGCTATTATAGTTTTAAAGCAGTTACTTAAGATAGCAATTAAGCACTTGTTTGCTAGAAACAGATATCCGGATGACGTTGTTGAAATGGCAGAAAGCATTAGCTATATTACAGAGGAAGCACCCCCAAAGAAGATATTTAAGAAAACAACTGCTGAGGAAAAGCTAAGAAAGAAATATAAAAAACACATAGAAAATTATAAGTATGATATAAGACTTTCTAATACTAGAACCTGTCGTGATATAGCTAATGAAATTAAAGATGAGCAGCTGGGAAATGTAAATGACATAACCGAGGTTTATGCTAGTGTCAGATACGGTAATACCAAGGTGGATAACAGACTTTTAAGGAGATTTAGTGGCCTGTTTAAAAAGTAAAATTCATTGAATATTATAAGCCTTTGTGATAAAATATATGTAATTATCTGGTCAGGAGGACAAAAGCATGAAGAAGGTAGCGTATATTGCATCAGAATGTGTGCCATTTATCAAGACAGGCGGACTGGCAGATGTTGTAGGAACATTGCCTAGAATATTTGATAAGAAGGAGTATGACGTTAGAGTTATAATCCCTAATTATATGTGCTTGCCGGCTAAGTTTAAGGAGAAGATGAGATATATTACTCATTTTCATATGGATATAGGCTGGAAGCAGCAGTACGTAGGTGTTATGTACCTTGAGTATGAGGGTGTGCCTGTGTACTTTATTGACAACGAGTATTACTTTAATGGCTTTAATATATACGGAGATGTGAAGTGGGATATTGAAAAGTTCTGCTATTTTAGCAAGGCTGCTCTTGCAATCCTTCCAAGCATTGGCTTCCAGCCAGACATAGTTCACTGTCATGACTGGCAGGCAGGACTTGTACCTGTATATCTTAAGACTTTATTTGCAGGTAATCCATTCTATAGTGGTATGAAGTCAATTATGACAATCCATAATCTTCAGTTCCAGGGTAAGTGGGATATTAAGACTATTCAGGAATATTCAGGTCTCCCAGATTATCTCTTTACACCTGATAAGCTGGAGATGAATAAGGATGCCGCTATGCTTAAGGGTGGACTTGTATATGCAGACAAGATTACTACAGTTTCTAACACCTATGCTTGGGAGATTCAGACACCTCAGTATGGTGAGGGCTTAGATGGACTCTTAAGTGCTAGAAATCAGAGCTTATGGGGCATAGTAAATGGTATTGATTACAATGATTACAATGCTGCCACAGATAAGAAGATATACAAGAATTACACAATTAAAAACTTCCGTAAGAACAAGGTTATGAATAAGACAGCTCTTCAGAGACAGCTAGGTCTTCCTGAAGATCCAAATGCATACATGATTGGTATTATATCAAGACTTACTGACCAGAAGGGTCTTGATTTGGTAGATAGAATTATGAACAATATCTGTACAGATGGTACACAATTTGTTGTACTTGGTACAGGAGATAGAAGATATGAGGATATGTTCAAGTATTATCAGGGAATACATCCTGCTAAGGTATCTGCTAATATTTACTATTCAGATGACTTATCACATAAGATGTATGCTGCCTGTGATGCTATGCTAGTTCCATCACGTTTTGAACCATGTGGACTTACACAGCTTATGGCTCTTCGTTACGGAACACTTCCTATCGTTAGAGAGACAGGTGGACTTAAGGATACTGTTCAGCCTTATAATGAGTTTGAGGGTACAGGAACAGGCTTCTCATTCGCTAACTACAGTGCTCAGGAGCTTCTTAATACAATTAACTACTCTAAGAAGGTTTTCTTTGATTACAAAGAGAATTGGGAAGCAATGCAGGAGAGAGCAATGCAGCAGAATTATAGCTGGGCAGCTTCTGCAGAGATTTATCAGAGATTATACGAGCAGGTATAATGTTAAAGGTAATTTACTAGTTTTATCTAGCTAGTGAATCGCCTTGAAATATATAGATAATCCGTCAGGATTATGAAGAAAACTATGAAGAAGTGGTATATCATTTTAGGTGTGCCACTTTTTTGTTTGAAACTTTCTATACCTGTAATTATTGAGTGTTAATTGAAAATAGTGTATAGTATATTTACTTGTTTTTTGAGATGGGTACGTTTTTGGTGGGTATGTGAGATAAAATCCATGCGCCTATACCCGAGATAAGCAGAAAAAAGAGACTTAGCGGGTATGGAGAGCCATAAGAGTTGCTGTATACCCGAGATAAGCAGAAAAAAGAGACTTGGCGGGTATGGAGAGCCATAAGAGTTGCTGTATACCCGAGATAAGCAGAAAAAAGAGACTTGGTGGGTATGGAGAGTGTTAAGCGTTGCTGTATACCCAAGAGGATGAAAAATCACATAAAAGGTGGAGTATAATAGATGGCATTTGATGGAATATTTGTCTCTGCACTTGTTGCAGAGCTTTCAGATAAGTTAATAGGTGGAAGAATATACAAGATATATCAACCTGAGGTGGATGAAATATGCTTGGTTGTTAAGAACAAAACAGATAAGGGCAATGCAACCTATCGTCTAGTTATATCAGCTGATGCAGGAATACCTCTTTTATATCTAACAGAGAAGGTTAAGGAGAACCCTATGGTGGCTCCAAATTTTTGTATGCTGCTAAGAAAGCATATAGGTAATGGCAGAATTATTGATATACGTCAGCATGGCTTTGATCGAATAGTGGAGATAAGCTTAGAGCATTTGGATGATATGGGAGACCTGTGTACCAAGAAGCTTATAGTGGAGATAATGGGAAAGCACAGTAATATTATCTTCGTAGATTCTGATGGTATGATTGTTGATAGTATTAAGCACATTTCTCATATGGTAAGCTCTGTTAGAGAGGTGCTTCCGGGAAGGGATTATGTGTATCCTGTATCGGGAGATAAGGTGAATCCGTTAGAGGTAGATGTGAATTATTTTATGAATCACATTATGACTAAGCCGGAGCCGGTTGCGAAGGCAATATACACATCCATGGTGGGAATTTCCCCTGTGGCGGCTCATGAAATATGTCACAGAGCAGGTGTGGATGGTGGCGTGAGTACAGCTGGAATAAGCGGTACAAATAAAGCTACAGCTATAGATGGAGACATTAATAAATCCGAAAATGTTGAGGGGGTTGCTTTAGGCATCTCTATGTCGCAGAAGGAGGATTTGTTTAGAGAGTTCGAAAGAGTAAGACTCGATATAGAAGATAAGATTTATACCAACTGTATAGCATACAATGGCTATGAACCAAAGGAGTTTGCTGCTATAGCTCTTACCTCTTATGGAGAGTCAAAGGAAGCTGATATGCCACAGGCAGGAGTTGCAGGACTAAAAATTTTCGCTAGTCCTTCGGCAGTCATAGAAGAGTATTACAGCAAGAAAACTGTGGTAAATAGAATGAAGCAGCGTTCTATTGATTTGAGAAAGATTGTGGCCAATGCAATTGATAGAACAGCAAAGAAGTATGATCTTCAGCTTAAGCAATTAAAGGATACTGAAAAACGGGAAAAGTATAAGGTTTATGGTGAGCTTTTGACCGCTTATGGTTATAGTGCAAAGCAAGGAGATAAGGAGCTTGTGTGCGAGAACTATTATACTAATGAGGAGATTACAATTCCTTTAGATCCTGATATTTCTCCAATGGATAATAGCAAAAAGTATTTTGCGAAATATAATAAATTAAAGAGAACCTATGAGGCTCTTACAGAGCTTACTGTGGAGTCAAAATCAGAGCTTGATTATCTTATGAGTGTGCAGAATTCCCTTGAAATAGCGGACTCATTAGACGACCTGGCACAGATTAAGACAGAACTTATAGAAAGTGGATATATTCGTGGAAAAAGAGATAATAGAAAGGGCAAGAAGCAGGAGAAGTCAAAGCCACTTCACTATGTTTCATCTGATGGATACCACATCTATGTTGGGAAGAATAATTTTCAGAATGAAGAGCTTACCTTTAAGGTGGCAGCAGGTGATGATATGTGGTTTCACGCTAAAAATATGCCGGGCTCACATGTTATAGTTAAGACAGAAGGAGAGTCTGAGCTTCCCGACAGAACCTATGAGGAGGCTGCTCGTCTTGCGGCATATTACTCCGCCGGAAAAGGAAGTCCTAAGGTGGAGATTGACTATACCCTTAGGAGAAATCTAAAGAAGCCGCCTAAGGCAAAGCCGGGTTTTGTAATATATCATACAAATTATTCCATGAATATAGAACCTGACATTCATGGGATAGAAGAATTTTCGTAGATACCGTATTTTCATCCTATATGAGAATAGAGAAAGCAATCCTAGTAGGTTACAAAAATCAGGTTGATTTAACTAATTGTTTACGCAAATATATTTGCAATTTGATTTTAATTATACTATAATGTATTAGTTAAAGATTATATTTTAACAATATGAATTTTAAGGTGATTGAATTGATAAAAAGTATGACAGGCTTCGGAAGAAGCGAGAGTGTAACTGAAGAACGCAAGATAGTTGTAGAGATAAAGGCAGTTAATCACAGATACTGTGATATGAATGTTAAGCTTCCTAAGAAGTTTAATTATTTTGAGACTAGCATTAGAACCTTCCTGAAGGACTATATTCAGAGAGGTAAAGTAGATGTATTTATAACCTACGAGGACTATGCTGAGGGAAGAGTGTCCCTTAAGTATAATCGAGAGCTTGCAGCAGAATATATTAAGAATTTAAACAGTATGGCAGAGGAGTTTTCCCTTCCAACAACTGATATTACACCTACCGTAGTTGGTAGATTTCCAGATGTATTTTCGCTTGAAGAGCAAAGTGTTGACCAGGATGAGATATGGGAGCATTTGAAGGGGGTTATCGCAGATGCTGCTACTAAGTTTGTTGAGTCAAGAATTGCTGAGGGTGAGAATCTTAAGACCGATCTTGTGGCTAAGCTTGATGAGATGCTTAAGATAGTTGCATTTATCGAGGAGAAGTCACCGGAGATTATAACAGATTATAAGGCGAGACTTATTGAGAGAGTTAATGAGCTTGCTGCAAATGCACAGATAGACGAACAGAGAATTGCCACAGAGGTAACACTGTTTGCGGATAAGGTTTGTGTTGATGAGGAGATAGTAAGACTTAAGAGCCATGTTGAGAGTACAAAGGCAATCCTTATAGAGGGTGGTTCTGTAGGTCGTAAGTTAGATTTCATTGCTCAGGAGATGAACAGAGAGGCTAACACTATTCTTAGTAAGGCAAATTCTCTTATAGTTTCTGATATGGGTATCAATCTCAAGACTGAAATCGAAAAGGTTAGAGAGCAGATTCAGAATATTGAGTAAGACTTAAGATTCAAAATATATTTAAAAGATATATTTTAAGAAATATATAGTAAAAATATGGTATAAAAAATGGCAAAAAAACTTGATGACAACCACAAAATAATAAGTCGCACAATAAGTTGCAATGAAATAATAGATAAGCTAGAAGAGCTATCCCCTAAGCAGTATGCCTGTGAGTGGGATAATGTAGGTCTTTTGTTAGGAACAAGAGATAGAGAAGTGAACCGTGTTATGGTGGCGTTAGATGCTACTATGGAGGTTGTTAAGGCAGCCTGTGATGAGAAGTGCGATATGCTCATTACCCATCATCCATTGATTTTTTCATCAGTGAAGAAAATTACAGATGAAACTGTTCTTGGTAAGAAGCTACTACTTTTGGCTCAGAATGGAATAAGCTATTACGCAATGCATACCAACTTTGATACAGTGGGAAGTATGACCCATGCGGTGGCTGACGTATTTTTAGGCTTTGATAGCAAAGAGCCTATAGAAGAATGTGACCTTCCTGAAGAAGGTATGGGAAGAATAGCTATTCTTCCAAAGCCTATGACTAGTGATGAGGTATGCGAATATATAAAGGAACATCTTGAACTGTCTCAGGTGACATATTATCCGGCAACACCTGATGGAGAAGAGATTCCCGCTGATAAGGTATTTGACAAGATAGCAATTATGCCAGGATCAGGGAAAAGCTTTATTAATAAAGTGGCAGCTATGGGCTGTGAATTGTATCTTACAGGAGATATAGGCTATCACGAAGCGCAGAATGCTGCTGAATTAGGTGTTAGTATAATAGATGCTACACACGATGGTTTAGAAAAAGTATTTGCCAGATATATAGCAGATGTATTAAAATGTAATTTCCCATTAACAGATACTAAGGATAATAGTGGAACTGTTAAAGAAAGCAAGATTCCATATTCTATTATTCTTCAAAAAGTGGATAATTAGTAAATAATGATTCTAAATATAAATAGATAGGAAGGTGACTATATGGAGAAGAAGGGTAATTTGATTGTAATATCAGGCTTTTCCGGAGCGGGAAAAGGAACCGTTGTTAAAAAGTTAGTAGAAAAGTACGGTTATAGTCTGTCAGTATCAGCAACTACCAGAGCACCAAGAGAGGGCGAGGTAGATGGTAAGGATTATTACTTTAAGTCAGTAGCTGATTTTCAGAATCTTATAGATTATAACGGATTTATCGAGTGGGCTATGTATGTGGAGAACTACTATGGTACACCTAGAAAGTTCGTTGAAGAGGAGATGGCTAAGGGCAATGATGTTATCCTTGAGATAGAGGTTCAGGGAGCTATGAACATTAAGAGTCAGTATCCTGATGCTATTTTAATCTTTATTACAGCTCCTGATGTTGCCACCTTAAAGGAAAGACTTACAGGTAGAGGCACTGAGAGTGAAGAGGTTATCCTCAAACGACTTAAGAGAGCTAAGGAAGAGTCAGAGGATATTAATGAGTACGAATATATAGTTGTTAATGATGATCTTGACACTTGTGTTGATAGTGTGAATTCTATAATAGTTCGTAAAAAATGCTTACGAGAGAATAACCTAGAGCTTATAGAGGAGCTACAGAGAGAGCTTGCTTCATACTAAGCTCAATTCAAGATATATTAGCTCAGAACTAAGCTTATACTAAGCTTGTATTAAGTTAATAAAAAACATATTATAAAATAATAAAAAAATAATAAAAACTAAGACTATGTTCCAGAGGTACAATAGTCTCGCATATTAGAAGGGAGAAAAAAATGTTACATCCATCATATTCAGATTTAATGGCAGTTGTTAATAGTGAGGTAGAGCCAGGCGAGCAGCCAGTGGTTCAGAGTAGATATTCTATTGTTATGGCTACTTCTAAGAGAGCAAGACAGATTATCGGAAACCTTTCAACTATTAATTCTAAGAAAAAGAAGGATCAGAAGGAAGTATTGACTCCAAAGGAAGAGGAGTTCAAGAGATATTGTGAGAAGAGAAAGCCTCTCTCTATTGCCGTAGAGGAGCTTCATGAGGGTAAGGTAAAAATCGTAGGCGACGAAGAGGAATAATACATAAGGGACTGGATGACAGTCCCTTTGTTTATATTAAATTTGGAGGTTGTTTATGAAGCTTATAGAGTTAATTGAAGGCCTGGAATATGAGGTGCTTCAGGGTGATATTACTATAGAAATTAATAATATACAGAATGATTCTAGAAATGTTGAGCCAGGGGATTTGTTTTTTTGTATAACAGGAGCCGTTTCAGATGGACATAGCTATGCACAGGATGTTAGCAATAAGGGAGCTAAAGTTCTCGTGGTTGAAAAAGCTGTAGAGGTTCCATCGTCGGTGACAGTTATAAAGGTTGCAAGCACTAGATATGCTATGGGAGTTATAAGCTCAAAATTTTATGGCGAACCATCAAAAAAGCTTACGGTTATAGGAATAACCGGAACAAAGGGTAAAACAACAACAACCTATATGATAAAGGAAATGCTTGATACAGCTGGAATTCCTACAGGTTTAATTGGTACAATTGAAATATTGAATGGTAAAATAGCTATACCTGCAAAGCATACAACTCCGGAATCCATACTTCTCCATAAGCATTTAAATGATATGGTTGATAATGGATTAAAGGCTGTTGTTATGGAGGTTTCCTCTCAGGGACTTATGTTAGACAGAGTTGCCGGGGTGGATTTTGATTACGGAATATTTACTAACCTATCCAAGGATCACATAGGTCCTAATGAGCACAGTAGCTTTGAGGAATATATGATGTGGAAGTCAAAGCTTTTTACAATGTGTAAGGTAGGAATATATAATGCAGATGATAAGTATGCTAAGGTAATGCAGGAAAATGCAGTGTGCGAAGCAATCACCTATGGTATTAGAGAGAATAGTGATTATATGGCAGGAAACCTTAATTTATACGATAAGGATGGTGTGTTAGGTATAGATTATACACTTTCAGGGAAGCTTCAGGGCCACATGATTGTAGATATGCCGGGTGAATTTACAGCTCATAATTCTTTGGCTGCAATTGCAGTTGCTGACTGCATGGGTGTGTCTATGGATAAAATCAAAAGCATACTAGAAGACATTAAGGTTAGAGGAAGAGTAGAGCTTATTCCTATATCAGATAAGTTTACTATTCTTATAGATTATGCACATAATGCTATGGCGTTGGAAAGTCTTCTTACGGCTATAAAGGACTATAACCCAAAACGTTTGGTTACTTTGTTTGGCTGTGGAGGAAATAGATCAAAGGACAGAAGATATGAGATGGGAGAGGTATCAGGCAATATGTCAGACCTTACCATAATAACTAGTGATAATCCTAGATACGAAGAACCATTAGCTATTATGGAGGATATTAAGACTGGTATTAATAAGACTAATGGAAGCTATGTTTCCATTCCTGACAGAAAGGAAGCTATTCGTCACGCGATAATGCAGGCTGAGGAAGGCGATGTAGTGGTTTTGGCTGGTAAGGGTCATGAGGATTACCAGGAGATATGTGGTGTGAAGCATCACATGGATGAGAGAGATTTAATTAGAGAGATTTTGGAGGAAGAAGATGTCACAAAAATATGCGGATATAATAATAGATATTTCGCATGAGGCCGTAGACAGAACCTTTCAATATATAATTCCTGAGGAGCTAAAAGGAGTTATTGAGGTGGGAATGCAGGTTTCGGTGCCCTTTGGTAATGGTAAAAGGGATAGAAGGGGTTACGTAATTAATATTACAGATAAGCCTTCTTATGATATAGATAAATTAAAGTCTATATCAGGCGTTCCTGACAAAAGCCTTGCCATGGAGGGTAAGCTGATTAAGCTGGCAGCCTGGATGAAGGAAAAATATGGCTCTACCATGTACAATGCCTTGAAAACCGTTATGCCTGTAAAGGAAAAGGTTAGACAGACAACGGCTAAGGTTGTGGATGAAGAGTATGTTATAGAGAAACCACCTGTTACAGAGCTTAGTGATAACCAACAGACTCTAATTGAAGAATTTGAGAGAGATTATTGTCAAGGACAAAGATTAACCTATTTGCTTCATGGGGTTACAGGAAGTGGTAAGACAGAAGTATATATTGAATGTATAAAAAAGGTTATCGCACAAGGGAAGCAGGCTATAGTTTTAGTGCCTGAGATAGCGCTTACCTATCAAAATGTAGCTAGGTTTAAGCAGCATTTTGGAGAAAGGGTTGCCGTGATAAACTCCAAGCAAAGCAAGGGTGAGAAATATCGTGAGTTTATGAAGGCTTCAAATCTAGAGGTTGATGTTGTTATCGGACCTAGATCAGCCCTTTTTGCACCTTGTAGAAATTTAGGACTTATAGTTATAGATGAGGAACATGATAATGCATATAAGAGTGAACAGGCACCTTGTTATCACGCTAGGGAAACCGCTATAGAGCGAGGAAGACTAGAAGGAGCAAGTGTAATCCTTGGCTCTGCCACACCTACTATAGAAAGCTATAGCTTTGCAAAGCTAGGAACCTATAAGCTATGGCAATTAACTCAAAGACCGGGAGATGCAAAGCTTTCAACTGTATCAATTGTTGATATGAGAGAAGAGCTTAGGTTAGGTAACAGAAGCATTATTAGTAAGGAATTATATGATTTAATTACTGATAGATTAGAGAAGAAGGAACAGATTATGCTGTTTCTGAATCGAAGAGGCTACAACTCCTTTGTATCCTGTAGGGAGTGCGGAGAGGTTGTGAAATGTCCAAGATGTGATGTGTCGTTGTCACTTCATAATAATGGATTTATGATGTGCCATTATTGTGGATATATTGAGAGAGCACCTAAGGAGTGTCCAAAGTGTAAGTCAAAGTATATTGGTGGCTTTGGCACGGGAACGGAGAAGGTGGAAGAGGAGATTAATAAGCTGTTTCCACAAGCCAAAACTCTTAGAATGGATAAGGATACCACTGCAAGAAAGGGTGCATATAGTAAGATATTAACTGATTTTCTAAATCATAAGGCGGATATATTGATAGGTACGCAGATGATAGTAAAGGGACATGACTTTGCTAATGTCACTCTAGTGGGTATAATATTGGCAGATATGTCACTATTTGAAAATGATTATCGCTCCGGAGAACAGACCTTTGATTTGTTAACCCAGGCAGCAGGAAGAGCCGGAAGGGGCGATAGAGAAGGTCATGTACTTATACAGACCTATCAGCCTGAGCATTACGCCATTAAGGCAGCCTCAAAGCATGATTATGAGGGCTTCTATAATATGGAGATGGATTATAGAAGATTGCTTAGATTTCCGCCTGTTTATAATATGATGGTAGTGCTTATGGAGTCGGAGAATCAGAAAAAGCTTGAAGCATCATCAAAAGGAATATATGGAGAGCTTTCGACTTTCTCTAAGGGAATGAAAACCACTCGTGCCATAGGTCCAAGTGATGCAACAATCTCTAAGATAAATAATGTGTATCGAAGATTGATATATATTAAATCAGGAGATGAAAAGGAGCTTAAGCTTGTTATGGATAAAATTCAGGAGTACAACATAGAAGGAATTAATATAACTATGGATGTTAATCCTGTGAGAATGTATTAGTAGAGAATTATTAGAAAAATATATAATCAAATAAAAAACTAATAGAATAAATATATATCTGATAGATGAATTAATAGATGAATTAATAGGAGGAACAAAGATGGCAATTAGAAATATCAGAGTGGATGGAGATGACATATTAAGAAAGGTGTGTAAGCCGGTTACAGAGATGACACCAAGAATAGAAACATTAATTGAGGATATGTACGATACTATGTATGAGGCAAATGGAGTTGGCCTTGCTGCACCGCAGGTAGGTATCCTTAAGAGAATAGTGGTTATAGATGTATGTGATGGTGAAGCGTATACATTGATAAATCCTGAAATTGTTGAAGAAAGTGGTGTTCAGGAGGGGGATGAGGGCTGTCTTAGTCTTCCGGGACTTGTTGGCACTGTTGTAAGACCTGACAGAGTTGTGTGTAAGGCTTTAGATGAGAATATGAATGAGATTACTGTAGTGGGAGAGGGCCTTTTAGCAAGAGCAATCTGTCACGAGCTTGACCACCTAGATGGAATCTTATATAAGGATAAGACCTTAGATGGATTATATTCAGTGGATGCACCAAAGGAAGATTAATTAATAAGAATTGCATTTGGCGTATACATCTGAAAAACTAATTGATGTGTGATGTTATATTGTGAAAGATGAATTATTTAACATGATAATAATACGTCTGATTATGGAGTAAGAGGTGAGAAGATGAAGGTTGTATATATGGGCACACCGGATTTTGCGGTGTATGCATTAGAATCGATTATAAATGCGGGACATGATGTTCAGGCAGTTATTACACAGCCTGATAAGGCAAAGGGAAGAAGCAAAGCATTAGTTCCAACTCCTGTAAAGGCAAAGGCTATGGAGCATAACATTCCGGTTTATCAGCCGGAGAAGCTGAGAGAAGAAGAAAATGTTAAGCTTCTAACAGATATTAATCCTGATATTATTGTAGTTGCTGCATATGGACAGATATTGCCTGAGAGTATATTAAATATTCCTAAGTACGGATGTATTAATATTCATGCATCTCTGCTACCTAAGTATAGAGGCGCAGCACCTATAGAGTGGTCCATAATAGATGGAGAAGAATATACAGGTGTAACTACTATGTATATGGAAAAGGGTCTTGATACAGGAGATATGATAGAGAAGGTTCAGCTTGCTATAGATGCAGACGATACAGGTCTTAGCCTTCATGATAAGCTGGCTGAAGCAGGAGCGTCTCTTATTATATCTACCATGGAAAAGCTTGAGGCAGGAACTGCCACAAGAACTAAGCAGAATCACGAGGAAAGCTGTTATGCATCTATGCTTAACAAGGAGATGGGTAACATAGATTTTAATAAGTCTGCTACTGAGATAGAAAGATTAATTAGAGGTTTGAATCCATGGCCATGTGCATATACTAAGATAGATGGCAAGGTTGTAAAGCTTTTTAAGGCTCAGGTTTGCCAGGTGCCAGAGGGTTCAAAGCCGGGTGAAATAGTAGACGTGACTAAGAAAACATTCACTATAGCCTGCGGAAAGGACGGACTTATAATTAAGAATTTACAGCCAGAGGGCAAAAAGCCTATGGATACTGTGGCATATCTTAATGGTAACAAGCTTGCAGTAGGAATGATGGCAGGAGAGTAATACCGCATTGACATAGAATATTTGGTAGCTGTGTATAAGAATAGATGTAAAAAACATGAGTTTAGTAGGTCGGATTAGGTAGAGGAGATTGGAATGATTAATTCAAGAGACATAGTTTTAAATATATTGATGGATATAGAGGTTAATAAAACCTTTTCTAATCAGGCCATTACAAAGGCTTTATCTAAGAATCAGTTTGAGGACAAAAGAGATAGAGCTTTTATAACCCGACTTGCTGAAGGGGTTATGGAACAGCTTATTACATTGGATTATATTATTAATCAATTTTCAAAAACTAAGGTTAATAAATGTAAGCCTATGATAAGATGCTTACTTAGAATGGGAGCATATCAGATATTATATATGGATAGTGTGCCGGATAGTGCAGCCTGTAATGAATTAGTAAAGCTGGCTAAGTCTCATGGCTTTGGAAGCTTATCCGGATTTGTAAATGGAGTTTTAAGAGCTATAGCTCGAGGCAAGGACGGTGTTAAGGAGCCGGCAGGAGACAAAAACTCTGCAGAGTATTTATCTATAAAATATTCTATGCCACAGTGGCTGTGCGAAAAGCTGAAACGTGATTATCCTGATAATTTTATTAAGATATTAGAGGGCTGCTTTATGGATAGACCTACATCCATAAGAGTAAATACTACAAAAATATCAAGAGATGAACTTAAAAGTATTATATCTGCAGAGGGTATTACTGTAGAATATGGTTTATATGATGAAAAGGCACTTCTTATAAGTGATTATGATTTTATTAAGAAGGTTCCGGGGTATAAGAAGGGATATTTTACGGTTCAGGATGAAAGCTCTATGGAGGCTGTAAGAGCAGCAATGATAAAGCCTGGCTACACTGTTATAGATGTATGTGCTGCTCCTGG
>JAGALE010000115.1 GCA_017625335.1 Lachnospiraceae bacterium | reverse complement strand
CTCTAGTACATAAGGAGGGGATGCCGATGACTACACATGAGATAATTGACTTATTGATTTTAGTTTTCGCTGCATTGTCATATATAGACAGACACAATAAAAAGAAATAGCATCCTCCAACCGTCCAAAGTGTAGGATGCTATTTCAATAGACATATTCACTGAGGGCAACCAGAAATCGTATTCCGATTGCTTCCTAAGTAGATTATATACTGGAAGGCTTGAGAAATCAAGCCTTCCTTTTACAAATATCTGTTTTTACCTTATTCCATCTCTTTTACATATTCATCAACAGTTATATCCCTCTTCTCACATTCCCCAAGTATAATCTCATAGGACAAAGTCTGCTCCTTATTAAACTTTACAAACCACTTATATATAAACACTTCAGCCACAATTAATAAAGCTGTAAACACTATCATCGGTATTGGTTCAGCTTCAAAGAAGCTCTTAACCACATTTATGCCAACAAAGATCAGCAAAATTACCCCTACAACAATATTATACTGTTTTTCATTCTTTATCTCCTTACGAATGCTTTGGATGAATTCATCATGAGTATAGTCTTTGCCTTTCTTATTGTATTTTTTAACCTTTTTATTATATCTTGTAGCCATTCCATCAGCTACATACTTGATTCCAGCCCTAAACTCTATCTCATCAAGAACTTCCTTACGCTGTGCCTTTTCTTCCTTAAGAAGCCTATTCTTATCCCTATTGACAATCTTTATAATAATTATAGCGAGCAAATATATTCCTGTAATAGCTCCCGACACAATTGTTATGACACCAAGCGGTAAAGATATATTAATGTCATCCTTAAATAAAGGAGCGAATATAACTCCTACAACAAATACCACCAATAACAATATAGAATACGGCGCCGGATTAACCTTTTCCTTCTTAAATGTAACCTGCTTATTAATAAGCTTTCCAAGGCCAACAAGTATAAATCCAACAATTAATCCAACTACTATAGGCATGATATTAATTTTATCCTCAAAGAAAACTACCTTATCCTCCCTTACCCATAAGGTCTCCAACAGACAATATACAAATAATATTGTCATTATGTTGCAGAATCTCTTAGCCAAGTCCACATACCACTTTTTCTCCTCGCTACAGTTATAATATGCCTTGCAGAACCCCTCTATATCCTTACCGATAATCTTCTCCACAGGCTTCCCCTCTTCCTGTGCTTCCACAAACATATCATACAGATTCAATATTCTGTCCTCGTAGATATCCATGTTCACATTCCCCATGCTACCAAACATATCAATCTTTGTAAAAGCCTCCTTGTATTCTCCCTTTAGCAAGTTGGCCATAGCTAATGTATCAATCATAGTTATTCCTCCCTCTTAATATTTGATTCCCCGAATAAAACCTTATTTGTACTATCTGTTATCTTGCTGTAGCTTTTCTTAAAGCCTTCTAGTCTCTCACGCCCAGTATCAGTTATGGTATAATACTTTCTAATTGGTCCTAGTGGTGATTTAGCCTTTCTACAGGAAATGTACCCATTCTTATCTAGTCTTGTAAGCACCGGATATAGGGTTCCCTCTCCTAAATCATCAAAGCCCACTCGCTCCATCTCAGTTAAAATCTCATAACCGTAGGTTTCTCCCCTTGCGATAACTGATAATACACAACCTTCTAGGATACCCTTCATTAATTGTGTATCGTCCATATGATTCCTCCCATATTCATATTAGTGTCTTGTTTTTTCATAATAGCTATTATTAAGCTACTTTGTATTATCAAGTAGCTTAAATAAAAAATATCACAGCTACTTTGTATTGTCAAGTAGCCGTGATGAAATTTTTTAAAAATTATTCAAATATCGGTGTAGAGTAATACCTATCCCCACCATCCGGAAGTATTACAACTATATTCTTCCCTTCATTTTCAGGTCGTTTTGCAACCTCTATAGCTGCCCAAAGTGCTGCCCCTGAAGATATTCCAACCAAAAATCCTTCCTTTTTACCCACCATAGAAGCCTTATCGTAAGCATCCTGCTCTGTAACTGTTATGATTTCATCATAAATTTTAGTATCTAAAATCTCAGGCACAAAATTAGCACCAATTCCTTGCAAGCCGTGAGGACCAGCCTTTCCAGTAGACAAAAGTGGCGATGACGCAGGTTCTACTGCAACCACCTTTACATCCGGCTTCTTAGACTTAAGATACTGTCCGATTCCCGTAATAGTACCACCTGTTCCAACACCTGCAACCAGAATATCCACATCTCCATCTGTATCTTCGTATATCTCCGGGCCTGTTGTCTCAAAATGAACTTTAGGATTTTCCGGATTTACAAACTGTCCTGCTATTATACTATTAGGATTCTCAGCTTTAAGCTCCTCGGCCTTTTCTATAGCACCAGCCATACCCTTGCTTCCTTCAGAAAGCACAAGCTCTGCGCCATAGGCTCTAATAAGCTTTCTTCTCTCCTCAGACATGGTTTCAGGCATAACTATAATACAACGATAGCCTTTTGCAGTTGCCACAGATGCTAAACCTATACCTGTATTGCCTGATGTTGGTTCTATAATAACTGAATCAGGCTTTAATAATCCATCACGCTCTGCAGCCTCTATCATTCCCTTTCCAACTCTGTCCTTTATGGAACCTGCCGGGTTAAAATACTCAAGCTTAGCTAGAAGCTTTGATTTTAAATTAAATTCATTTTCAATATGGGTCAGCTCTATAAGTGGAGTTTTTCCTATAAGCTGCTCCGCTGATGTATATATTCTAGACATAATAATTTCCTCCTACCAAAATCACATATCAATTATATTGCTATACGCATTTATGTTGCAATAGAGTAATTATGGTAAATAATAAATTTTAATTAATATTCTATTAACCTTACCGCCTTTGCAGCAGCAGGGTTCATTCCCACACCATTCCAATAAATCTTAGCATCATCTATGCAACATTTTCCTCCTGGCATAGGCTGATGTATAACCTTATTTCGACCTATGTAAATCATAACATGGTCCATAGAACCATCTCCATCATTGTCCCTAAACAACAAATCTCCTGCCTTTAACTCAAAGAAGCTAACAGGTCTTCCACAGTGAGCCTGCCAATCTGCATTATGTGGTAGATTTACACCAAATTTTGCATAAACAAGCATTGTAAATCCTGAACAATCTGTTCCTTCCTCTAAGCTTTTTCCACCATAAACATATGGAACATCCAAATACTTAAGAGCATAATCTATAATTTCCTTTTGGATTCCTGATGTAGCCTCCGGATGACTCCAAAGCACATCCTCAAGAGTCACAAAGCTTCTTATTGCTTCATTATCCAAACGAGGAGTTCCTTTCTCTACAAGGATTATCTGAACAGCTTCCATTCTTCTAGAGCAGGCTTCTGTTCCTGATAATGCACCACCATTACCACCATAGGCCCATCCAAGCCAACCCAATGACTGAATGTGAGTTCTGTAATATATATCATAGTGTTCTGCCAACTCCCCAGTAAGATAAATTCTTATGGCTTCAAGTCGCTTTGACTCTCCTTCTGTTCCAGCTAAATCGCTGTTACCCTTTACGCCCATCCAGCCATAATTTTGACAATGAACCTGATAATGAACACCTCCTGTAAGATTAGAATCTATATCTATTTTCAAAGCCTCCATACGCTTTGATTCTCCGCTAGTTCCTGAAGACTGACCACTAGAAACATATGGCAGCCAACCGTAGGTTTGAACATGAGTTGTATATTTCAATGTAGCATAAGGAGCTTCGCCCTTTTTCACAAGCTTAATCTGAATACCCTCTAGCCTCTTTGACTCTCCTGTAGTTCCACAGTCAGCTCCATTTTTTACCCAATCAGTCCAGCCATAGGTTTGCCTGTGAACTCTGTATAATACATCATATTCCTCACCAAGCTGCCCTGTTAATCTAATTCTTATAGACTCTAAACGCTTTGACTCCCCTTCAGTTCCAGCCATAGCATAATCAGATACATATTTCATCCATCCATAGGTCTGACAATGTACCGAATATTCTATTCCACCCGGAATCTCTGATTCTACACGAATTTTAATTCCCTCAAGACGCTTTGACTCGCCACTTGTTCCTGACATTTCTCCATTAGACACATCATCCTGCCATCCGTAGGTCTGTACATGAGTTGTGTAGTAAATTGACGGATCAATTGATTCTTCACTTGTATTGTCATCTGCTGTAGACGCATCTGTATCAGTTGCAAGCTCTGTAGCCTTAACCTTATTAACCGGCGTCATCCATAGTGTTCCAATCAATAAAGCAACCACTATAAAATATGTTTCCAGCTTCCTCATTATCCCTTTTTTGTTCATCAACAATCCTCCTCTGTTGTTATATAAAACACATATGTTAACTAAAAATGATTATTTATATCTTACCACAATTCCTTCTTATACTCTATAGAATCTTCCTGTGTAAGCTCCCTAATAACCCTACATGGATTACCTGCTGCCAAAACACCTGATGGAATATCCTTGGTCACCACACTACCTGCTCCAATAATTGTTCCACTTCCTATGGTAACACCACCGATTACAGTTACATTTGACCCAAACCAGCAGTCATCACCTATTACTATAGGTTTAGCATACTCTAAATCATAGGCTGAGCCATCCTCTCTAAAGCGCATTCTTCTCTCCTCTGGAAGATATGGATGCACAGGAGTAACAAGGCTAACATTTGGTCCGAAAAACACATCCTTACCGATGGTTACAGTACTACAATCCAAAACTGTGAAATTAAAATTTGCATAGGAATTTTCCCCTATAAATGTATTGTAACCATAGTCAAACTGTATTGGACCCTGAAGATACACACCCTTAGAAAGTTTTGGAATCAACTCCCTAAGGATAGAGAGTCTCTTCTCCTCCTCTTCCTCATAGGTACGATTATAATCTGTACAAAGTCTGTGGGCCTTAGCTCTTCCTTTTGCCAATTCTTCTCCCGATGGATCATATATTTTTCCTGCAATCATCTTTTCTTTTTCAGTCAATAGCTTGTCTGTCATTACAAATCCTCTTTTCATTAATCTGTAATCTTATAAACCATTTGGTCTTCCTGCTTTTTAAAGCCATATCTTTCATACACAGGCTGACCCATCTCTGTAGCAGCAAGGGTGATATGTGTGTATCCTAATTCCTTACACTTATTTACAAGCATATCCACGGTTTTAGTGGCAATTCCACGACCTCTATACTCAGGACAGGTGTACATATTCATAATGTATCCCCTCTTACCACTTATATTGTAAAAGGTAGGCATAACCGCATAAAGACACACTGCTCCTGCACCTACAAATTTATCTCCATCAAATACTAATACCGCAAGCTGAGTTCCATCATCAATAGCCCTTTCATAGTAAGGTCTTGTAGCTGCTTCAAGCTCTGACATATCAGTATCTGGATCTAGCTTAAGCATATCTATAAGAATATCCATTCTGGTGGATACTAAGATGTCTATATCTTCAATTGTTGCGAAACGGTAGGTTAGTTCGTTTATATTATTCATATTCTTTACCAATTAAATCCTTTACACTCATCATTATCTATGGATACATCTTTCCTATTTTTTATTATAATTTGTAATATTATAAAGAATAGCACTTGTATTCCTAGTGATATCCAGTATGTAGGAACTGTGTACTCCAGTTTCCATTTAAAATTATCCGAAATCATCCATACTACCGGCCATTGTCCCAGGGATAAAATTGAAATTACAATAACTGCAACCGCACATACCTCTGCCACTATTACAGATAATTTATCGTGTAATTTTGCAACCAAAAATACAGCTAGATAAATCAATGTTATACTTATAATTCTGGGGAAAATAATAATACCTGGAATATAACCCATTACCACTGGATTTATCGTGAACCATGGTATAAAAAAGCTGATACAAACCAATATAAATAATATAATTATTAATATTCTTTTTATTATCTTATCTTTCATTTTGAGTGTCACCTCATCCACAATCGCCTTATAAGAATATATTACTATAAAAACTTTTTCTCCACAATAATTTATTGTATACATACGCGCAAATCATTGAACATATGTTCGTTTTGTGTTATAATATTCTTGTATTTTCTACGGGAAGTGGATGCGAATTTCTCAAGTTGCCCTCTAGTACATAAGGAGGGGATGCCGATGACTACACACGAGATTATTGACTTATTGATTTTAGTTTTCGCTGCATTGACATATATCGACAGACATAATAAAAAGAAATAAGCATCCTCTAACCGCCATTAAGTAGGATGCTTATTTCTTAATAAGTATAAATACTGAGGGCAACCAGAAATCGCTTCCGATTGCTTCCTATGTAGATTATACACTGGGAGGCTCGATAAATCAAGTCTCCCTTTTATTATATAAATTAGAAGTTCTCAATTTATCATACATAGCCTTTGCCAGCTTTTTATGGTTTTCCTCATCCATGTGAAGATTATCTACCAGCGAAGCCTCTGCATATAAAGATGCATCCATAAACTCTAACTGATATTTATCACAAATCTTCTTATACTCCTTCGTCAAAAGCTTAGACTCTCTTACACTTGTCTCATCGAATTCGCCAGCAAATGCACCACCATTTGTTACCATCTCATCTCTGATTAGTATTGGTGAAACAACAAGAAGCTTAGGAACATTAAATCTATCCCACATATCCTTATTAAGCATAATCTTAACACATTCCTCTATGCCCTGTGCGATGTAATTTGCAGTACATGGAAATGTATTTTTTAGCTCATTACTCCCCACCATAAGCACCACCATATCAACGGGCTTATGGGACATCAAAATAAGCTTGAGATTATGTATAAGACACCTTTCCGGCATGTATGGGTCAACGCTAAGTATAGTTCTGCCATTTAGTCCTTCTTCTATAATCTCGTCCTCCGGCATAAGATTAGCCAAAACCCTTGTCCATCTATTCTTATGTCTAAATCCATCCACTGGGTCATAGCCCCAGGTGTTACTGTCGCCGATACATAATATGCGCATAATTCCCCCCTTACTCCCCCTGCTTTTTACCTGTTAGATAATAAACAGCAAGGGCTGTTCTATGAGAAAGATTCTCCTTAGCAAGTATTGAAGTTATATAATTCTTAACAGTTCCCTCACTTATAAATAGCTTATTAGCAATCTCCTTATTAGACAAACCATCAGCCACAGCCTTAATAATATCCATCTCTCTAGCTGTATATCCTTCTTCATTAAAGCTCGATGACTTAACCTCACTGTTCTTTGTAAGGTTCTCTAATATATTTTCCTCCATAACTCCTGTTCCATTATATACCGACTTAATCATCTGCTTAAGGTGTTCAGGAGTGTGATTTTTAATAAGATAACCCTTGGCTCCGTTACTTAAGGCTTGCTGAACAAGTTCATCATCATCAAAGGTTGTAAGAATAAGTACCTTGCCAAGATTATTTTCTACTATGTACTTTGTAGCTTCTATTCCATCCATCTCAGGCATCTGAATATCCATAAGAAATATATCGGGCGCATTATCTTTGGCAAATTCTATGGCTTCCCTGCCATTAGAAGCACAGCCTATAACCTCAAACTCCTCATCAACGCTAAGTATTATTCTCATTCCATCTCTTACGAAATCACTGTCATCTGCAATTATTACCTTTATCTTATCCATATTCTTAACCCTCATTAATCGGCAGCAGCATATTAATTGTAAAGCCTGCCTCTGTTTCAAAATCTAATACTCCATTTACTTCTCTTACTCTTCTACGCATACCGGAGATTCCCATACCGTCCTCTATCTCCTTACAGCCAATACCATTATCTGATATGCTACATCTAAGCATTTGATTAAGCACATGTATTTTAATCTCTATCTTAGTACATCTTGCGTATTTCATAGCATTTGACACTGCCTCGTACGCATTATCCAATACGATTTCCAAATACTTATCAGGCACTTTAGATAAATCACCCTCTGTTGCAAGCTTTGCATCTACACCTTTATTAACGCAATCCTCACATAGCTTCTCTAGCTGAATTGTGGCAAGTCTGTATTTCTTTGGTCTTTCCTTTCTTAGAATGGCCCTTATTTCATCCATACCTGTTCTAAGCTGATCAATTACTCCCTGAATCATCCTCTTAGATGTTTCAGGTTCTTTATCCATTATAACCTTTATGGCCTCAAGCTGATATACAGAACCATTAATATTATGTCCAAGCTTATCATGCAAGGTCTGTGAAAGCTGTGCCCTCTCCTCAAGGAGCTGATTCTCTGCCTGAAGTAAGCCTTTTTTCATCTCCTCCTGCATCTCATGCTCCTTCTTATATATATTTTTCTTAAGCTGCTGTTCAGATAGAGTATCCTCCACAGTTTGCTTTCTATATGACTCAACAATAAAGTCATGTTGAATATGTATAATTCCTATGAACAGGCATGCAAGTATTCTTACATAAGAGTTAATATCGCTCTCAATAATTCCAAATATTAACGGTGTAAAGTACCATATAAAGCTAGGTTTCAAATAAGAAATGATATCATATGCCAAACAAATACCTAATAATACAAATGCTTTGTCTAAGTTAGTAATTATTACAATTAGTAAAATAACACAACCACATAAGCACATCCATCTTATCAGTTTATCAAAGAGCTGAACAAGAGAAAAACAACCTATTAGAAGCGCCAAAAGCAGGAGCACCATTCCAGATGCTCCTGTTAAAACATTCTTAGCTAATGCTATATATAATTCCAGAGCAATAAGCATAATAATCTTTACTGCCAAAAAGTAATTATCTCTAAGCTGTTCTGACATTTCCCTTTATCCTAGTTTCTATCTAAGTTTTTCTGAGTTTTTTGTTTTCACACTACGCTTCATTTTCCTTAAGCTTAAGACCAACACATCCCAAGCATATAGTTATAATGAGATACGCTGCTGTAACACAAAGCACCATGGAGTAGGCTTTACCATCACCTATGAATACCATTTCCACAACATCCATAAACCAACGATGTGGCATAACAGCAGACATAGTCTTAAGCGCCATTGTAGTACCATCTATAGGGAAATATAATCCCGAAAGCAATGCCGAAAGATTCCATATAATGAATGCAGCAAAGTTTGAGCTCATTACATCACCTATTAATATTCCCATTACAAAGCTTATTGTACCAAATATTATTCCTAAACAAAAGATAATAAAGAGAAAACTTAATCTACTCATTCCAAAATCTATATCCTTTAGAATAAATAATATACTAACACCTGTAACCACTGTCTGCCCTACAGCCATCGCAACGGTAATAATAAACTTAGAGAATAGATACTCCCACTTTGACACTTGAGAAAGCATAACTCTGGTATATACCTTGTTATTTTGCTCCTCAATAACAGTATGTGCCACACAAACACCACAGAATAAAAATCCTAGTGTAATGATTGCAAATGCATATCCCATATTCTGCTTCTGACTAAACTGCTTGTCGGTTAATGCTCGCTGACCCTTTCCACCAACATTTACTATGGTTTTATCAGGTATAGAGTTATCCATATCATTTAAAATCGTGATGGTTTGGGTGGTATCACCACTAACTAACTCTACAACCCGATTAACAGTAGCTAATGAATTTTTCAAATCCTCTACAAAAAGCTCATATCTTTCATCATCAGATGTGGTAAAAAGAAGTACTGCTGCTTCATAATTTCCTTCAGACACAGCCTTATCAAAATCATCTTTTAGATACAATATAGTACCTGTTTTGTCATCAAAAGCATCCTTCTTGGCCTGTTCCATAATTTCCTCATCAGTTATCTGACTTACATCACATCTGCATACTGAATACATTCCTGTTGCTGCAAGCTTATTTAATGTGTACTCTGAAAGCTCGGTTTTTGCCCCATCATAAACCTTTACTACAAATCTCGAATTATCACTTTTATAGATAGCTCTTTCATCACAGTCCGAAAGTTCAATAATTTGTTCAACTCCTGAGCCATCTTCTCCCACTATGCTATAGCCTGACTGAATGGATAGAACCATAGTTGATAGTACCGGCGTTGCAAACAGAAAGAACAAAAATCCCTTATTCCTAAGCAATATCCGTATACTCATTTTAAGTAATGCAATTATTCTATTCATGCCTTACCTCTCTTTCTAAGTCCATCTGCTACCATAGCAACTATGGTGCAGCTTAATGTAACTATAAGAGCGTATATTATACTGCTTACAATATAATCACTCTCTCCCATAACAGAATTTTCAACCAATGCTCTTGTTATATGATATATAGGGGAAGCATGCTTTAGTGTATCCGGCATAGACGAGAACATATATGTCTCAAAGCTTCCACCGAAAAATCCCATAAACCAAACTGTCAAAAATAGCATTATGATTGTTGATACCATATTATCGAATACCTTTACCAGCATTAGCCCGAATGCAGAGCTGGCAACTATATTTAGTACAAATAGTACTACGGCAACGAGTAAATTCCCCCAACTTATATCGTACATTATGGTAGATAGGATGGTTGATATACTCATACATACAAGTACTGTCAATATTACAGGAATAAGCAAGCTCATAAAAAGCTTAAAGCTTGATAATGTGGACACCTGATATTTTCTTGCTATACAATTCTTTTTCTCACTGCTTATAACACCAATAGCACATATTATTCCAATCCAGGTAAGGAAGACACAGTAGGCTATACCATAATAGTTCTTCGAGTCTACATCAGGCATATATGAGATGCTTTCAACAGGAATTGTAATATTCTGAGATGACACCTCTGATGTCATGGTTTGAAGCTTCATATTTGCCATCTCCGAAAACACCTTATGCATAAAATATTCAGTACTTATTCCCTCTACCTTGTGGTCTTCACTCTTATATATGGTATATGTATCTGTACCAAATTCAACAAACACAGCTATATCTCCACTTTTAAGGGCCTCCACAGAACTTTCCTGTGCGTATTCTACAAAGCTTAAACCTGCTTCTTCTCCTGATGTCTTTATAACAGGCATATATTCAGAAAATGTACTTTCTTCCATAACACTATATCCAACTGAAAATGTTTCCACATTCTCATATGACTTTAGCAATTCATTGAATGCACTTGCCAAAATTCCAACGATTAAAAGTGGGCAAAAAACTAAAAGTGAAACAGCCCATTTATTTCTAAGCATAAGCTTAAAATTGTTCTTAATTAAATATCTAATCATCCTTTTCTCCTCACACTACTCTGCGTAATCTCTAAGCTTCTTGCCAGTAAGTGTAAGGAATACCTCCTCTAATGTGATATCCTCATCACCCTTTGAAACAAGCTTCTTTAACTCCTGACTAGTACCACAGGCAATAATCTTTCCATTGTCCATGATAGCTATTCTGGTACATATAGCCTCAACCTCTTCCATGTAGTGGCTTGTGTATATAACAGTTGCACCATTCTTGTTAGATTCCTTAATCTTATCTAAGATAAAGTTTCTAGACTGTGGGTCAATTCCCACTGTAGGCTCGTCAAATATAAGAAGGTCAGGCTTATGACCTATGGCACAGGCAATATTGAGTCTTCTCTTCATACCACCTGAGAAGTTCTTGGCAAACTCATTTTTTCTCTCAAGAAGTCCAACATATTCCAAAGAATCATCTATTGCCTTCTTTAAATCCTCTCCCTTTAATCCATACAATGAAGTAAAAAGTTCAACATTCTCCCAAGCCTTAAGATTACCGTGTATAGCAAGCTCCTGCGGTATATAACCAAGCTTGTGGATAACCTCCTTCTTCTGCTTGCGAGGATCCTTGCCTAAAAACTCTATGGATCCTGCTGTAGGCTTAACTATAGAACAAATCATATTCATGGTAGTGGACTTACCTGCCCCGTTAGGTCCCAAGAGCCCGAATATCTCTCCCTTTTTGATTTCAATATTTAAATTATCAACCACAGCCTTATTGTGATATTTCTTAGTTAAATCTGTTGTCTTTAAAATGATATCTGACATAATGTACTCCTTTAATATTCGTATTTTTGT
>JAGALE010000114.1 GCA_017625335.1 Lachnospiraceae bacterium | reverse complement strand
TTCATAATGAACTAATCTTCCATCATTCTTATCCTTAAAATACTTATTCATTGCCTCTATATCATCACCTGCATAGGACTCATTTCCCAATGACCAGAACAATATAGATGTGTGATTTTTAAATGTCTCAAAGTTATTTCTGGCTCTGTCAATCACCGCTTCTCTCCACTGTGGTATGGAGCCTGGTACATTACAGGATGGCTCAATTGCTCCTAACTTTTGGAAGGAACCATGACTTTCCAAGTTTGTCTCTGACATTAAGTATATTCCTTCCTCGTCACACATATAGTACCAAGGAATCTGATCCGGATAGTGACAAGTTCTGACCGCGTTAATATTGTTTTTCTTAATGCATTCCATGTCTGAAATCATTTCTTCCATGCCCATAACACGTCCGGTTCTAGGATTCCACTCATGTCTGTTCACACCTAATATAACCAGTCTCTTCCCATTCAGGTGCATAACCTTATTAATTATCTCAAGCCTTCTAAAGCCTATCTTATATGGTACAACCTCCTGAAGCTGACCATTTTCATATATCTCAACAAAGGTATTGTAAAGATATGGATTATGATTGTCCCAAGGAATTACCTTCTCAGCTTCAACAGTTACAGAGCCTTCCAGCATACCAGCTACGTCTGACAGCGAAATGTCCTGACACAGAATTTTTGTTCCCAGCTTATCAGCAAGTATAAGCTTTGCGCTTCTTGAACCATCTTTAACAGCTGATACCTTAACATCCACTCTAATCTGACCACTTGCATTATCCTGGTTAAGAATAGGCTGAATCCACATATCCTCTATGTGAGTATCAGGAATTGCCTTAAGAGTTACATTTCTAAATATTCCAAAAAATCTAAAGAAATCCTGATCCTCTAAGAAGGCAGCTGTACTCATCTTATGTACCTGCACTGCAAGCACATTATTTTTCTCCCTGATATAAGGAGTAAGGTCAAATTCTGATGGTGTAAAGCTATCCTCAGCGTAACCTATGAATTCACCATTCAGCCATACATACATGGCTTCCTCTACACCCTCAAAGCATATGCGAATTCTCTTTCCCTGCATATATTTCTCAAGGTCAAAGGTTTTAATATAGGAGCCCACCGGATTATACTCCGCCTCACTAAACATTCCTGCACCGTCACCAGCACCCTCTATACTATGAGCACCTCTAAGATATCTTTTTCCTTCCCATGGATACTGGGTGTTGATATACCTTATCTGGTCATAGCCCGCTAGCTCAATGTGTCCTGGAACCATAATCTTATCAAAATCGTCTCTGTCATAATCCACCTGATAGAAATCCACAGGTCTTTCCATAGGATTTATGCTAAACTTAAAATCCCAGCTTCCATTTAAGGATTGTGTGAGCTTATTATCCTTCTTCTCTAAATCTCCGTAGCTTAGGTAATAGCTGTGGTCACTGTGGGCATCTATCTGATTTACCCTAAATACCTCCGGATTGTCTAACCATCTTATATCTGCCTTCATACTGTTCACCCCTTCAATAAATTTCTAATCCATATACTGTGATAATCTTTCCTCTGCCTTTTGATGCTTCTCAAGCTTTGCATTTGCCTCCTCAACATTTAAGAATGAGAGAATAATAGTTATGATTAAGTCAAAGGCAAATGGGAGCCAGAGATACATTATGTTCATCATGCTTATGCAGCTATCCGGCTGAACCGGTGCGTTGTTAATATATCCGCTCATGTCAAGCAACCATCCTGAAAGTGCAACTCCAATACCTCCACCAAGCTTAGTACCAAATGATGTGCATGAGAACATTGAACCGTCGATTCTCTTACCATCCTTAAGGTATGTATGCTCTGAACAGGAAGCTATAACCGCTCCTACATCACCCTGCCAAGGGCCCTCACCAAGTGATGTAAGCACTGTGAGCAAAAGCATCAAAGGAACACTTCCAAGATATCCTGCAACTACAAGACCTAATCTACAGGCTGTTGCAAACATATAGCTGAGCTTGTTTACCTTATACATTCCCTTCATCTTTGCCACAAGGGTTGGTGTAATGGCAAGTGCGATAATAAGTGGAATGTTGATTGCCCAGGAGAATACTCCAAACAGCTTTTGGTTAAGAAGTACATATGTCATAAAGTATGTTCCAACGCTTACCATAGCTGCACGTAGCTGCTGAAGAATATATATAACAACTATCATTAAAAAATATTTGTTTGACACAAGAAGCTTAAAGGTCTGTCCAAGTGTAAGCTTGCTGTCTTCCTCGTTAATCTCACCATCCCTAAGCTCCTCCTCTGAAAGTTCCTTTACTGAGAAGCAGGATAGTGTGTTTGTGATGATACCCACGATACAATATATTATTGCAACCGCTCTCCAGCCTGCTGCTCCACCACCTAATGCCTCAACAGCTCCAAAGGTTATGGACTGAATTAACAGGTTTGTACCAAACGAGAACATAAATCTAAACGAGCCCATCTCAACTCTTTCTTTGCTGTTCTTTGTTACAAGAGATGTAAGTGCTGCGTATGCTATATTGTTAGCTGTATAGAACACTGCATTAAGTAGTGTGTATGCTATAAAGAACCACGCATACTGTGCTGTCTTACCCATAGTAGTTGGAATGGCAAATACTCCAAATAGTGTTACCGCACATCCAAAGAATCCATAAAACATCCAAGGTCTTGCCTTACCCATCTTACTTTTTGTTCTGTCAATCATGGAACCGAAGAACACATCTGATATTCCATCGAACAGCTTTGACACTGCAATCAGAGTTCCTACAATTCCTGAGTTTAAGCCTACTGTGTCCGTCAAATAAATCATTACGAAGGAGGTAAGGAATGCATATACCACATTACCTGCTATATCTCCCGAACCGTACCCCACCTTATTATACCATTTCAGATATCTCTTTTCTTCCATAAAATTTTTCCTTCCTTTCGTTTTTTGTGTTGGTTTCCGTTTCTTTATTTTGTAAGCTTATTATATTTTATTATATATACAAAATACATATCTTAGATTAGACAAAACATGCACAAAATGATACAATAGCATAAAGCAATCAGTAAATCGGTGGAAATTTATTAAATTTTATGCACTAAATTATACTGAGTTGATTCGATATTCAATCATTCATATGCACAAAATCAAACAACGCTAAATACTCACATATAAATTAGTGCCAACAGAAAGGAGTAGCTATGTACACAAGTAATGCTTATTTAAATAACTCAACACTTGATATTAAGGACAAATCAAAACCACTTATTGTCACAAGCTGTGGAACATATCATCTATTTACCAAGCCTAAGCTACCTACCTGGCGTCCCAGAGGGCGATTAGATTTCCAGCTTTTATATATTGCAGCGGGAAAGGCACATTTTCATTTCGACGGAAAGGAAAAAATTGTCACTGCCGGCCATATGGTTTTATACCGACCTAAGGAGCCTCAAAAATACGAATATTATGGCGAGGATCAGACTGAGGTTTACTGGGTTCATTTTACCGGAAGTGATGTAACAAATATTTTGAACTCCTACGGATTAACCAAGGGGAAGCATGTTTTTTATTGTGGAAAGGGCCTAGACTACCAAAACCATTTTAGAACCATGATTCAGGAGCTGCAGATGTGTAAGGATCACTATGAACAGATGCTAGAGATGCACCTAAGAACAATTTTTATTATGATGCACCGCCATCTTATGGCTAGTACAAAGCTTAGCAATAGTCCTATAGCTGACGATATTGATGCTGCAGTTATGTACTTTAATCAACACTACAATGAGGAAATATGCATAGAGGAATATGCCGAAAGCAACGGTATAAGCACCAGCTGGTTTATCAGAAAATTTAGGGAATATACAGGATTTTCACCATTACAATATATAC
>JAGALE010000113.1 GCA_017625335.1 Lachnospiraceae bacterium | reverse complement strand
TATTACTTAATATGTATATTAAATTTTCAAAGTTCCAATC
Source organism: Lachnospiraceae bacterium (assembly GCA_017625335.1). Taxonomy (GTDB): domain Bacteria; phylum Bacillota; class Clostridia; order Lachnospirales; family Lachnospiraceae; genus Coprococcus_C. The sequence goes on along the minus strand of JAGALE010000113.1, from coordinate 3,285 downwards.
TTCCTCAAATGTAACTATTGTTATAGAATCATTGTATATGTTTCTTTTAGCCATGCGTCCTATATTATTATTGCTTTCTAATATTTCCCCACTGCATTTACGTATAATATAGGCAGTATTCTCATACGTATTTACTATTACATAAAACTTGTTCACTGATACAGCTGTCACATTCTTAATTAATACTGTATATCCATCATCTTTTGCTATGTATAAGTCACCAGATTCAGTTGTATCACCGCATAATACTAACGGTGATTTATTCCCAAACCCTCTTACATGCTTATATGCTATTTTTAGTACAGAATGATTCATTTAATATCTCCTAGCTGAATATAGCCTTGTTATCACTTGCAAACTTTAGCAAATTAGGACATACTTTGATTAGACTTGGTGATACAAATAGTCTTCTCATAGTAGATTCATCATATGCTAAAAGGTCCTTAAATGCCATTACAGTATACTCTTTTTTAGGTAATGACATGAACCAATTTAGTCCGTTAGCCATATGTGTTAGTGTGGTTTCCTTAATACTTCCACCAAGTTCCTGAATATCCTTAGCTACCTCATCACCAATAAGCTTGATTACACTATGTATTGTAATAAATATTACCTCTTGTCCTTCTAATGATGGCATATTACCTTCATTTACAATTGACTTAGGGTCCACAGTAGCATTTTTATACTTGCAAAATGCCATGAATTGATGTCCAACTCTTCTACCCAAATTTGCTATGATTCTATTAATTAATACCTTGTCATCTTCATTAAATCCGTATGTGTTTAATATATTACTAACAGCTGTCCAGCTTCTAGGAGAAGCAAATAACATTTCTGTTTCGTTATTAGTGTTATAGCTATGTAAATCATTAGGTTTAAATGAAACATAAGCCGCTACTAACTCATTTATATTATGTTTCATAGCCCATAATTTCCATGATTCAACATCGGGTACTACATTGAATACAGAGCATCTATTAGCGAAGTTACCTTCCATACCTTGGTAATCTCCACCATCTTCTTCTCCATTACCTAAACACACTACCATCCAACCATCAGGTAACTTGTATTCTCCTAATCTTCTTTCTTGTAACAACTGATAAGCTGCTGTTCTTACACTTCTTAAACAAGATGTAATTTCATCAAACACAAGTATTCCAGTCTCTCCATCCTTTTCAACAGTTGGAAGAATGGCATTCTGTAACCATACTGTCCTTGTGTGGTCTTCATTAGGATAAGGAATACCTTTTAAATCTGTTTCACTATATAGTAATAATCTAACATCTACGTATCCTATTCCAAGTTTCTTTGCTAGGTCATGTATGGACTCTGTCTTACCAATCCCACCTTTACCCAATCCGAATATAGGTCTAAAGTTATTTTCTTTAAATTGCATCTCAACTATCTTAGTAAATGTATCAACTGTAATTACTGGTAAATTATTATCTGACATATCTATTCCTCTCCATAATAAAATTTTTATTTATACTAAATACCTAAATGCTATAATTTAAGTTTATTATTTCTATTAAATGTATCTGTACATTAAAAAAAGAGCATCCATCTACTGGACACTCTTTATTCCCTTTAATGTTGTTTCCTCTTTTAATCTGTATGTGTATTCTCTAATCATAATATTTAACTTGCGTGTTTTTGTTATTGTTACATACGCTTCAGTCATATCTTTGAATCTTAGCTTACTTAATTCTCTTAGTTTACTTAACTTTTCTATGTATGTACTCTGCTCTAAAAGTGCTTCATCCAACTTTTTTATTAGGAATCCATCAAACTTATCTTTACCACCAAATCTCTCAAAATGATTTTCTACTCTTTTACTTAAATCAATTGATTCCAATAAAACTGCTTCTACATCATCTCTTAAAAGTTCTTCTAAATCTCTTAATGCCATTCGTTCTCTCTTACTATGTTCTCTCTCAATCTTAAATTTTGTTTTGTGGTAATTCAATTCACTAACTACTTTCTCTACTCTTTTCATAATGCATACTTAACTTTTTAATAATCTTCTAACTAAAATATAAAATTTAGCTAATCTTAACTACAATGTTAAAAATCATGTATTATACACTATGTACTATACTGTATTTATCATACATATACTGTATATCATATTCCATGGTCTCGTCAATTACCATAAAATCATGTATAGTATTATACTTATGTCTTAGATTAAACATAAAATCTATGTGATCCAATACTATATCTTGTGTTGAATCACTAACTATCAATATGATATCTAAATCATTTTTGTTAATACATTCATACACTCTATGTATATCATTATTATTAGATATGTAGTTTATTATTTCATTTAATATCTCTTTACTCATTTACTGTGCCTCTGTTTCTTCTGCATCTGTTTCTTCTACATCTGTTTCTTCTTCCACTGTTTCTTCTTCCACTGTATCCAGTGTTTCTTCTTGTGTCTCCGAGCCAGTTACCTCTAGCCCCTCAGTCATTTCCCCAGGTATATCTATGCCATTATAATTATACTGAACAATTGTATTCTTATCAGTATATTCAAGCACTAATCTATATGTTTCACCACTTAAACCATTTGGCATTAAGGCTATCCACTTAAACTTATATGTTTCACCAGCTATTAAATCTGATTTTCTTAATGATATATCAGTTAATTGAGGTACTGCGAATACATACAATTCTGTGACTATAGACTCTCCATCCTCAGACATTGTATATAAACTCATGTTTAAATCTGAATCTATAAATGTTTTATAATTTTTTGTATCTTGTGTAGGAAAATCTGATGGTATACTTAATTCGGCTTCATACATTACTATATCACTGGTTGTATTAGCTTTATAAAATTCTTCCTTTGTACCCAAAGATATAATACTATTACTGATTTGATTATACTCTTGTATACTTGTAATTACATTATCATATCCACATACTAGCTCATTAAGTTTAAATGTAACATAAGTATAATAATCAGTGTATTGTGAATCACCCTCAAGTTTTGTATTAATTGTCATAGGTATTACTATATCATCACCAACTGATATCACATTATCACTTGGTGTTTGAATATAGGGTGTTTCTGTATTAAGCTTTATAGTATCTGTAGTAATATCACTTTGTGTTTCTTTATCATCACTAACAACTAGTTCTACTGACTCAGTGTTTTCTTCAGCCATTTCGACTGGAGGTTTATCAGCTAATGTAATGTGCTGCTGGTTAGATTTTAAAAATGTAGATGCAATTATACACCCTGCAACTACAAGTATTATAACTATTACCACAGGT
>JAGALE010000112.1 GCA_017625335.1 Lachnospiraceae bacterium | reverse complement strand
TATAGATGTAGAAAACCCCATATTTTTAAATACAGACGGTATATTTGATTGTCAGTATCTTGGAGACCATGGTGGTATGGTTCCTTTCTTTTTGTTAATGGAGCTTAAAAGAGATGCTGACTTAGAAGACTTAGATACAAGATCTACAGTATTAGTACAGGTAATAGCTTATCTAATTCAGATATATGCTATGTTAAATAATTATGAAACATTAAAAAAGAAAGATGTAATAATAAAAGATGATGTGAGAATCAGATTAGATAAACTACCATCAACTTTGTTAGTTGGGAGTAAAACACATTGTTTTGTAATACCTACTTTATCATTAAAGTAATATTATACTAGAAATATTGATTACAATTTAATAAAAAGTGCAAGTACTTTTGTTAAGACAGAAGTAGGTAAGATAATCAAAGAACAAGTTAAAAATAACAAGAAAATACAGCTTTTAGTTCTGAAGACTTCAGAGAAGTATTGTATGAGAACTATAGCTGAATTAATATATAAACATGCTAAAGGAATTAAAGAAGCAGATGATTTATCTGATGCGAATTTAATTCGAGCATATGAAATGTTCAATACACAGGTGCTAACAGCTGAAACAGCTGATAGACTACCAAACAGAAAGAAAGCAGAATTACTGGCACAATTCATAATAAACCCTCGGAATATAAGAGTAATGCAAGGCTTATTATCGGATGTGCAGAGTTTAATTATAAACGGACTAGAGGTTGAAGTAAATACAGATGGTTGGTATGCTTTTCAATATCTTTACAATCTTAAAGAATATAAAGGCAATGAAAAGATGAAAATCACTGCTATTACAGATAGACTTATTGAAGATAGTGACAGACGACGCAAAGGCGATTTTTATACACCATCAATATGGGTAGATGAAGCTCATAAGTTATTAGATAAAAACTTGGGTGAAAATTGGCGCGATGAGTACATGGTATGGGATTGTGCTTGGGGTACAGGTAATTTAACACGAGAATATATGTTTTCAGACTTATATTGTAGTACATTACATGAGACAGATTTAGAAATAGGCTCAATATATAATTTAAAGGCATGTAAATTTCAGTATGATTTCTTAAATGATGATGTTGAAGCTTTTGAAAATGTAAAAAGAATATTAAGAAGACCATTTGCTTTTAAGACAGGAGTCAATCTAAATGCAATGGAAAATTTCTTAAATTTTAAAGATATAGAGGAATTATACATAGCCGCATCTGATAAGGGTATAATTACACTTGAAGAAGGTATGAAGGCACTTCAAGATGCAATAAGATTGATAAAATCAACTAAGTTATACCAAAATGCACCAGGCTTAATAGATGGACTATTAGGGTTAAATGGAAAAGATAAGAAAAAGTTGTTATTCCTTATTAATCCACCTTATGGTACAAGTAAGAACAATATAGTGGGACAAGAAAATACAAGCAAGACAGGTATAGCTAAGAACAAAGTTAATGAGATTGCTGTGGATGATAATTTAGGACTAGCAAGTAGGCAGTTATATGCATTATTTTTATATAGAATTATGCTAATAGAACAACTATTTAAAACTGGTGTAAAAATAGGTGCTTTTACACAGTCTGATTTTATGAGCACAGTAGCATATGATAAATTTAGAGAGAAATTATATAGTAGAGCAGAATTCAAAGATGGATTTATGCTAAGGGGAGATAATTTTCAGGCAGTATCAAAAGATATAGCTATATCTTTTACTTTATTTGACTTTAATAAAACTAAAACAAATGATACTATAATAAAAGTGTTAGACATATATGAAGGTAACGTTGTAGAATTATGCAAGCATAATATACATGCTGCTGAAAAACTTTTTAACAAAACAATAAGGGCTAATATACCTACAAAATTTAAAAATAAAAAAGAAATGATACCTATGAAGTCTGCTTTAAATATCAGAGAAGATGCAGATATAAAAATTGTTCCTAATAATTGTATTGGTGGATTTCAGTGTAATGGTAATGCAATTAACTATAATGACCAATACGTAGCTTTATACAGTTCTCCTTTTCATGGAGCTGCTAATATGAATGTACTTGACTCAACAGCTTTAGATGCTATGTCATTATTTACAGCTAGAAGACTTATATCAGGTAGTGCTAAGACTTGGTATAATTGGAAAGATGAATATGAAAATCCTGACAAAGAAGATTCAAGATATATTCAATTTGAAAGAGACTCAATAGTATACAGCTTATTTGAGAGTAAATCTCAGCAATCATCACTTCGTAACATTTCCTACAATGGTAAACAATGGAATGTATACAATGAATTTTTCTGGTTATCTCAGAGAGAAATGTTAAAATTAATAATGGATACTGATGGAGCGGATGCAATATATGAGGATATACAATTACACTCAGGTAAAGAAAGATTTGTATACAAAAAACTCCAAGAAGTAGCACTTTCACCAGATGCTCAAGCAGTATTAGATAAAGCTACAGAACTATTAAAGTCAAGTTTCAAATACCGTTCTGAATTTAATCAGAAGCATCCAGAATATCACATTAACACATGGGATGCTGGGTGGTATCAGATAAAAGGATTGTTAAAGGAATATGATAAACAAGAGCTAGAAGAGTTCAATAAACTATACAAGCAATTTGAGGATAGAATGAGACCATTAGTTTATGAACTGGGGTTCTTATATAAATAAATTATACAAGGAGTGAATATAAATGTCATATATGCATTTTAGAGTAGAAAATCCAGTAATAGCGAAAGTAATGTACTTAGTGCTAGGTACCTCTGGAGTAATAGCATCAGCTTGGGGGCTATATTCTGCACCAAAGGTTTACATAGTACTAATACCAATGTTGTTAGCATGCTTATACTTAATTTTGCAAGCATTTAAAGTTATAGAAGTTGACAATACAAATATTATATACTATAAGTTTTTTATTAAAAAGACAATTAGGTTTAAAGACATAAAAGTAATTAAACGAGTGGAAGTATATAATCCTGAACTAAACACAGAGCATACAGCATATAAAGTAATAGGTAAAGACAATAAGAAGTTATTTAGCATAGGAGATAGTTGGATAAACGCAGACAAGTTTATCACAAAGGCACTAAATAATGGAATAAAAGTAAGAAATAAAGAATAGAATACCTATGATTAAATCAAGTGTTGATGATATATAATATAAAGGATGTTCATTAAAATTGGTGCTTACTTTATATTATGTTGACTTAAAACAAACATTTGAGGTAATGTGAAATAAAAATGAAATTTTTAGGAGGTTTGAACAAAGTGGGTGCATGTATAAGATGTGGGGTATCAGTAAATTCATCAGATAACATATGTGACAGTTGTAGAAATAGAAATATAACATTATCAAAATTGTATGAGTTCTATGAACAAACCAAAGAAACCGAACAGATTGAATATAGTAATTATGAATTAAATAGGGAATATATAGTACATAGTAATAAGTCATGCTGGTATTGGTGGATAATATGGCCTGCATATGTAAGTATTATACCAATTATAGACACGATGATAATTACATGTATGATGTTAATCATGAGAAGTATATTAGAGAATGATACAGCATTTATAATTACAATAGTGATGTCATTTGCTATAGCATTTATAGTTACATTAGTAAGTTTCATATGGTTGAAAAGAATATATTCCGATGATATATATTCTAAGGAAAGTAATAAGCAAAATAAATTAAGGGAATTAAACCAAAAGATAATTGAAAATAACAACAAAATTAAAAGCATATTTATTAATTCAAATCAGTATGTACCATTTAATTATAAGGAAACACATATTGTAATGGCATTGATTCAGCTAATAGAGTCTAATAGAGCAGATTCACTTAAAGAAGCAATAAACTTATATGAAAGTATCAAATACACAGATAGTATGTTGAGTTTGCAAAAAGAAATGAGTGAGAATGCAAGGGTGTCTGCAATAGCAAATGTAGCTACGGCTGTAAGCACTTATGGGGTGTATAAAAATACCAGAAGATAAAAAAATAATATATTTTAGGAGGATACAATATGCAACAACAAACAAATCAAAATAAAGAAAATTATCAACAACAGAATCGCCAATATCAACAATCTTATCAAGATATGTATAAGACTGCCCAATACTCTGATAACTCCTATTATACAATGCATGTAGAAAAACGAAATAGTGACAGATTAGCAGTAGCGTCATTAATTATTGGTATACTTTCATTGTTAGGTATATGCTGCTTTGGTGGATTGATTGGAAGCGTAGGTGCTGTATTTGGAATACTTGCAATTAGAGATTATTACTGTAATAAAAGAACAGCTGCAATAATAGGGTTGGTTACATCAGCAAGCACATTTATTATAACTATAATAGTTATTTGTGTTGGAATTATGCATAAGCCAATAATGCCGGATGTTAGGAACTTGAATTATTATGACGCAAAAACACAGATTGAAGAAGTATGTTACTCTGAGGTAGATTTCCTAATGGCGGAGGAATATAGTGACACAGTTGAGAAGGGACTTGTAATACGAACTAATCCAGACATAGACATGGAGATAAATACAGATGAGGCTGTTACAATATATATTTCAAAGGGACCAAAGATTGTAATGCCGGATGTTATAGGAATGGATAAAGAACAAGCTAAGCAAGTAATTGAGGCGATTGGATTCGAGGCTTATATTATAGAGGATTATAGTGAAGCTGATATAGGTATAGTAATAGATACAGAGTATGTAGCTGGATATGAACTTAATGATACAAGTGGAAGTATAACTATCATAGTATCTAAAGGAACAAAAGAACAAGAGGAACAAAGATTAAAAGAGGCTAAAGAGAAAGAGATACAGAAATTAAAAGAAAGCGCACAGAATGTATCTTATGATGATTTAATGAGATATCCTACTACATACGAGGAGACTCCAATTAAATTAACAGTAAAAGTTACAAAATTAGAGGCTGAATCATTTTTAGGTATTCAGTATGACACCTCAATATGGGCAACTTATGAGGGAGAGACACTAATTTTAGAAGACGATAGAGAGATTCAGGAACCTGCCTTGTTGGAAGGTGATACTGTCACTATATACGGATATGGTAACGGAAAATCTACAATAGATATAACACAGAAAGAGTATCAAGGCAGCTTAGTATTCGGATTTAGCTATGATAAGACAGTAGATTCATATGAAGTTCCAAGCATTAGAGTGCAGTATGTAGAATTTTAAAAATAAAATTCAATTAATAATCAAATAAGTCTACCAACTTATCTAGGTAGGCTTATTTTTATACTTCCAAATAATAAATAGTTAATTTTAAAAATTTTTAATTATTGCAATGAAAGGAGGATACTAGCATGAAAAATAAATATAAAAAGCTAAGAACATATAGTCTAATAACTTTAGGTATTTCTATACTTGGTATTGTATCATTTACAGTAGCAAACAAAGCAACTCATAAGCATAAATATATAACAATAACAGAAGAGGCTACATGTATATCAGAAGGAAAATCAAAGGTTTATTGTAGGACATGCAATAAGGTAAAGAATGAGGATGTAATTCCAAAAATAGGGCATAAATACTCAGAGAATATTATTTCAGAGGCTACATGTGATAAAGATGGAGTGGTTGAGTACAAATGTGATGTATGTGGAAATTCGTACAATGACACCATAGAAAAAACAGGTAAACACAATTATAAGACAGATACAAAAGAACCAACTTGCACATCAGATGGTTATACAATAACAAAGTGTGAGATATGTGGGGATATTAAGAATAACAATGTAATTAAAAGCGAAGGGCACAAGTATATAGCAAATGTAGTTAAAGAGGCAGATTGTAAGGAAGAGGGATTGGTTGAGTATACTTGCAGCATATGTAATGATACATATGAAGAAATAGTTGATAAAGTTAACAATCATAAATACACTACAGTAATTGAGCATGAATCTTGTGAAAAAGATGGGTATACAATAACAAAATGTAGTATCTGTGGAAATGTAGATAGTAAAACAATTATAAAATCAACAGGACATCAGATAGAGATAATTAGTAAAAATGCAACATGTACAGAAGATGGGTATGAAAAGAAGAAGTGCAATAAATGTGATAGGGTATTAGAGAATAAAGTTATAAAGGCATTAGGACACAAAGAGGTAATAACTAAGGGTATTGAGTCAACATGCACAAAAACAGGATTAACAGACGGAGTTTATTGTTCAGTATGTAAGAAAATAATAAAAGAGCAACAAATAATTGAATTAAAGCCTCATGAAGAGATAATAGACAAGGCAATTGAACCAACATGTGATAGTACAGGTTTAACAGAGGGAAAACATTGTGGTGTATGTGGGTTAGTGTTAATAGAGCAACAAATAATTCCAGTTAAACATAAAGAAGAAATAGATAGTGCAATAGATGAAACATGTACAGAGGATGGACTAACAGAGGGAAAGCATTGTAGTGTCTGTGGGAAAGTATTAATTGAACAAAAAGTTATAAAAGCAGGACATAAGATAGAATACAAGAGTTTGCAACCTGCTACTTGCACAGAACCAGGTGAGGCAGAAAGTGGGAGTTGTATAAACTGTGATTTTCAAATAGGTGGTGGGGAGATTCCAGCATTTGGTCATACAGAAGTAATAGATAAAGCAGTTGAACCAACATGTACAGAGGATGGATTAACAGAGGGTAAGCATTGTTCAGTATGCGGAGAGGTTTTAATAGCACAGGAAACAATTAAAACAAAAGGGCATTCAGAAGTAATAGATAAAGCAATAGAGGCTGGTTGTGATACAGAAGGAAAAACAGAGGGTAAGTATTGTTCAGTATGTGGAGAGGTCTTAGAGGCTCAAAAGGCAATACCTGCAACAGGAGTATCAGTCTGGGATGGTGAGACATATACAGAACCAATGACAATTCAAGGTGATAATTTAGTAATAAGATATTCAGATGAATTAGCATGGGTAATGAAGAATCAAGACACAAAGGGGAAGACAAAATTAACACTTGGATATGATTTAGACATGTCAAATAAGAAATTAGATTCATTGCCAAATAATATAGAAGAATTTAATGGTAACAATAAGACAATTAAGAATTTAAGCTCAGACAATACAGGACTATTTGGTGACTCAAATCATATAAATGTATACAATTTAGGTATTGAAAATATAAATATAGTTAGTGATAAAAGTGCTGGAATTTTAGTAGGGACACTAACAGGTGATGCTGAATTTATAAATTGCAGCATAGAAGAGTCATCAGTAGTAACATCAGATGAAAATGCTGGTGGTATTATAGGTTATATAGGTAGTAATGAAATAAGGGAGTTAAGCATAAAAATAAAAGACAGTTTAGTAGCAAATACAGCTATCCGGTCAACATCAGCAGAAGGAAAAATGGTTGGTACACTAAAGGGTTATTCTAATAAAGAAACATTAGACTTTATTAATTGTGAGGCATACACAGATGTAGAGGATTTTAAGTCAATGTATGTATCGGATAATCAATCAGAATTTCTAGAAAGCATAGATAGTAAAAACAATGGTTTATTAGGTAGAGAAACTTACTATAGAGGAAAAGTAACATTTGATGGAATTGAGTTCATACCAAAATGGGATGGAAAAACAGTAATTGAACCATTAAAAGATAATGATGGAAATTATGAAATATATACATCATTTGGTTTAGTTGGATTAAGACAACTAACAGATAAACCAAACAGTGTTAAAATTATGAATAACATTGACATGAATGGTCAAGGACCAGATGGTATATTTAACATACCAAATCATTTTGAGAAATCAAAGAATAAGTCAGAGGATGATAATATATTTGAACCTTTTAAAAGAATAAACACTTTAGATGGTTGTGAAAATACAATTTACAATTTAAAAATAGAGCAATTAGGTAAAGAAACAGGAGCATTTATACTAGGAAGTTCTGGTGACACAGAGCATAAAAACATCAGATTTAAGGGGTGTTGTTCAGTGTCAACACATAAAGAAGTTGAAAGTGATGCAAAAGCATATGGTGCAATATTGATAGCAAATGCTAGTGGAAGTAAATACACAATGGAAAATATAATTGCAGAAGATTGTAAAGTATTTGCATTACAAAAAGTTGGAACTTTAGCTGGAAGTGTAGGTGCAAAGGAGTCTATAGTAAAAAATTGTAAAGTAAGTAATTGTTACATAGAAAATTATAAATGTAACATATCAGAAAGATTTGATTCAGGAAATAAAACATATAATGGAAGGACAGTCAGAGTATATTCAGACTTTTATCCACATGGAGAGGTCGGTGGGTTAATAGGATTTGTAACAAAGAATTCAAATATAAGCGATTGTAATGTAGAAAATACAATCATAAATG
>JAGALE010000111.1 GCA_017625335.1 Lachnospiraceae bacterium | reverse complement strand
TCCAACATAAATTGCATCCTTGAGATTATTTCTTTCGATAATCAATTTAATATTCTCAGATTTTGGCAACCCAGTGTTTCCACTACATTCATAATCCTTAAAATAACTCTTTAGATTATGCGCCTTAAAGAATGCATTCAAATATCAAAGCTGGCAGTTACTTACTATGAATCATTACATAATTTACACCCAAAAAGGCATAACAAAACATCATGGTTGGTACACCTCGGAAATCCCAAATTAATTGGATCATCCTTTTCCGCAGCAGAAATCCATTCTCTATAATTATCTTCATCAACATCATTTATTGTCATTCTTTTTATCAAAGCTTCAAAGCTATCCAACGAATACTTTAACTGTTTCTGTCCAGGCTCATATCCCATTTTTTCCCAAACACTTTTCTCCGATGATAATGCTCGTGCATGATGTATCATTTCCAGGACAAATGTCTTGTCCGTTTCAAATGTGTCACTAGTCCATGGCATTTCAACAATGTCGAAACCCACATTTCCCATTCCAACTTTTGTTTGTTGCTTTTCAGCTAGAAACACAACCATTCTCTTTTCACTTTCTGTCTTTGCTAACCTAGAACCACTTAGAAGCAAGTAATCTATAAACACATCTGTTAATCCGTTAGACATAGAAAATGAGTCATCAGCTACGGATACAATATCATTAAATGCTATTACATTTCCCATATTAATACTTACCTATTTCCAATTCATCATTGTAATTTAACCCATATAATACTCTGTCTTAAATGCAGCATTACATTCCGCTATCTCCTTAGTTCCATTGATGTAATCCGCATACATGTCCCACAAATCAATATCACACCCATCCATCACTTCGTCCTCCGGAATCCATGATTTTATAAGGGCAATTCTCTCTTCCTTTGTAGTTTCAGAAATTAAATATTTGTTATCCTGCATATGTTTATCTCTCCACATTTCTATATTGATTAAATCTCTTCTACTTCTATGCCGCACATTTTAAAGATATCCATCTCACTCCAATTTTCCTGTGGCATAACTTCCATTTTTTTAAGATTTTTGAACTGTCTGATTTCTTCTTCGCTTACATTTTTTATATCAAAATAGTCATCCTCACCATCCCAAAACGGAATAATCTGACCATAAATTTCATTTCCACCATCCACGATAAGCTCAGTCACCTCATCTGCTAGCACAGCCGGAATCTGCAAATCCCTAAACCACTTTTCAGCCTCAGGTACTGGGTCATAACCTTCCTCATCAACATCAATAATTCTATCCTCGTATGCTTCAGCAAAATCATAAATATCAAATCTCGGAGTAAGTAATTCTCTGTCATACATAAGATATTGAATTATGGCCAACTTAAAGCCAAAGCTTTCAAACTTAAGCGTGGGTTCTGATGTTTCTTTCATTGTATAAATGTTGTCTTTATTCATTTTCTACCTCCATAGTTAAATATTTTTCAATCCAATTTAAAACAGTTTCGTCATTTATTTCAATAGGGTACATTACAGATATTCCAAAACAGCTATCCCATTGATAAATCAAACCAAGTCCATCACCATGTATTAAATAACGAATATCTCCAATATCTTCTATCGAGCCACCAATATCATCCCTAATTCTTTTTAGTAAACATATAAATGAATCAGGTTCCTCGCAATCCGTCTACCTCTAAAACATCTATTCTACCATCCAAAATATCCTTTTTTATATTATCAATGCTATGTAATCTTCCGAAGAAATCAACCACTGCCTGAGTGTAATAATGTGGATATATTTGCGCTTTGGTATCCTGAACGATGTCACACACAAGCTGCGCTTCTTTAATTGTTGCTTTTCTATATTCCATAATAAACCTCCGTAGAACTCACAAGTGTAGTTTATTTAGTAAACTCTCCTGTAATCTCACCTTTTTGCAAAATATGACCCTCAGCCTTTTTCAAAAAAGCTTTTTTCATAGCATTTGGCGGCAAATCTATTTCACAATCCAATGCATAAAGTGTAAATCTGTATAAATGTTTCTTCCCTTTTGGTGGCTTAGGTCCTGCATATCTATGCAAACCATAGGCAACTCCCTGTTTTACACCCTCATATAAATTCACTTTTTTACCTGCAGGCATTCCTTTTCTTATTATATTTGTTGCCGGTATATTCCATATAACCCAATGTGTGAAACCTTTTATCGGATGGCTCAAATCTTCCAATGTAATTGCTATGGTTTTTGCATTTGGGGATAAATTCTCTACAGCAAATTCAGGGGATATATCTTCACCATACCCTGTATATTCAGGAAGAAATTTTCCTTGGTTATCAATGGCACTACATTTAAAATTAAGTATATTATCCATCATTTTACGGTCCTCTCATAAATCAAACACATATCTATAAGTTTTATTTTCCATAAGGCTGATAATGCTCCGCCTTTGACTGAAATTCTTTCAGATCACATATCTTACAGTTTTCATCAAACTTTGCTATAGTCACTCCGTCAAAACCATCTACATTACCCTCGTAGTTGCACTTAAAATACCATTCAACAACCACAGTATTGTCTTGTTCTATGCAATGTTTTATATCCCATTGTAGGACAGTTCCCTTTTCATTCCAATCTTGAAACCATTTCTTTATTTGTTCTATACCAATATATTCTGGTCCGTAGCATTCACTGTAGACCACATCATCAGAAAAAATATCCGATAATTTGCTCCCGTCTTTGTTTAGCCAACATCCGAAATACATTTTCATTATCTTTATCATACATAACCCTCACATCACTAAATCAGTAACAAATAACTCTGGCACTCCACGCTTAGTAAATCCAGCCTTTTGCTCATCTGTCAACGGAACACTATATTGTTTGTCACTTATTTTATATTGACCGCTTGTAATCTTCACATAAAGCATCCCCATATACTCCAACCAATTAGAACCATAATATTCAGGATCAATAACATTGAAGAAGTCAAACCCTCCAGCAGACCAAAATACATTTAATGCATCTGCCAAATCTGCATTTTCCTCCAATTTATATTCTTCTGGAATTACGAAATGTTCTTCATCCCACTCTAAATACTTAGCTCCATCCCTGTTAACACCACCTTTGATATGCCAAAAATCAGATAATGTCTCTGCATAATATTCTTCTTTACCATCGATAGCATTAAACAAATAAATAGCTCCATCTTCTTTAATTACATATACATTACCTGCTCCGTCATCTGAAAAAACGAAACCATCTATTCCGTATTCTGCCTTATAAAATTCTGTATCACTTTTTATCATCTCATAAGAATACAATATCCATCCTATTGCTTCTTTTCTATCTTTAAATGTAATCACCTCTTCTATACCATTACTTATACTCAATATCTCTAGTATTTCAGTTGGCATATTCGAATCAGCAATTTGTAATGGATTGTGCAACAAAACTCTGTTATTATACATTTCTTTAATTAAACCTATGTACTTATTCATACTTTAACTTCCTTCGCGTTTTATAATAAATCATAGCAACTGACACAAGATTCATTCATTTAATCTATCTCATCTCCCGAAAGAAATTTATATATTTCTTTCATAACTAAATCCGAAGAATCTGTATCCATTCCTGGCATTTGCATAATATATGTCCCTGACCAATTATCCCAGCTTACTATAATTCCTTCTTCTTTTAAAATATCTCCAAATTTTCGCTGAATGCAGCTTCTGACTTTCTCAATATCATCGGAAGATTCTAAGCTATAGTTTTCGCAAGACAATTTACCATTGCTTATTCTATGAAGTTCCCAACCATTCTCGCTCTTATCTATTAACATCTTTATTTCTCACCATATTTTTTAGATTAATAATATATCCTCTTTTTTATGTTATACCTCTCTGTAAAATCCAATTCTTTCCACACTGTAAAATCAGGATATTTTTCTAATCACTCCAATACTCCTGCCAACTCTGCATACCCAAAATAATCCTCATCATCCAGCTCCAAGGTTTTATCCACATAATATTCCAGCCAGTCCAAAAAATTCATAGTCTGTTTTGTAACGGGATGAATCAATGGGTATACACCTGCATCATTACACAAATCATAATACCACACTGTGCCATAAGTTTCTTCGTCTTCTGTATTTACAATTAAAATACTATACATGCCACATCCCTCATGACACAAAAGAATATAGCCTGCATCCACATTAGGCTCATTTCTTTCATACAAAGCCTCATAAGCTTCCTCCGTCAGTTCATAAACATTTAACGGCCTACGAACTGTAAATGGAAATTTCTCTTTCACATCTGCCCTAGTTTCGTAGCTTGGAAGCTTCCCCACAGGACTATACAAACCATAAAAAGGCTGAGTGCCATTTGCTCCAACAGTTGTAATAAATCTCCTATAATCCTCTGGCAATACTATTCCTTGTTCTTTCTCAAATTTTGCAACTTCCTGTTCTGATAAAGGTGCTCCCCATTTAGGTGGGAATTCCCCACAAGTATACTTAGGATGCTTTTCTGAAAGCTTTTCCATCTTTTGCATAATGCTTTTGATTCTGTTATCTATGTTCATTATTGTATGCTCTCCTGTTCCATATGTTGATTTAACCTAATAGTACTCCTATATCCCTAATATATGATTGTGTCACAGGGACTTCCGAATCTAATGGCAGATATTCCAGATTTATTTTCTTATCTTCAGATATGATATGTATTCTTAGATTACCTCGTTACAAATTTATATCTTCTCTTTCCTCATAATTTCATAAATCATCTCTTCACCGTCACCGATATCATGCTTTCTATGCTCCACAGTATGATACCCTCTGTGTTCATAAAATATAGTAGCCGGAAGAGATGCATCCAAATCACAGTAATCATATTCATCAAATATCGTCTCTTCCAAATGATCCATAATCAATGAACCAAAACCTTGTCCTTCATATTCCGGTAACACATACACTCTAGTGATATGATTATCCGTACGACTTCCTGTACCTACTATCTTACCATCTACCTCTAAAACATCTATCCTACCATCCAATATATCTTTTTTTATATTATCAATGCTATGTAATCTTCCAAAGAAATCAACCACTGCCTGAGTGTAATAATGTGGATATATTTGCGCTTTGGTATCCTGAACTATGTCACACACAAGCTGCGCTTCTTTAATTGTTGCTTTTCTATATACCGCCATTTATATATCCTCCAAAAATATATCTGGTATTCCTTGCATTTTTAGTTTATATCTTTGCACCTTAGTTAACGGATTTTTAAAACTACATGTCGTCTTAATATACTTACCTTCTAGGATATCAAAATATAGCTTTTCTACAAACTGCTTCCATTCCTTCAATGAAGCACCACTAGATTTATCAATTAAATAGGAATACCCATCAGCCAAATAAAAAATCTCCATTGCCAATGCCAAATCACAATCATGGTTTGTCAACAATTCCTTTGGTAAATCAAATCCTTCATCCCAATTATATTCATTTAATAATTGTCTCAATTTATCATTCATGTCCTTATCTTTTTCACTACCTCATTCACTTCTATAAGGATTCTCACCATAATCCAATTCATGAAGGCTCTTATTTCGGTAATATACATCTTCCCTAACTGTAAACTTCATTTTATCCCAGAATCCATTTCCAAGCTCATTCTTCTTAAATGCTAACAATGCTACTTTGTGGATTCCCTCTTTCTCCAAGGCATCCATTGCTCTATCCACCAAGGAAGAAGCAATTCCATACCTTCTATAATCTGGCAACACTGCAAGGTGTTGTATAAAGCCTCTTCTGCCATCGTGACCTGCCAATATGGCTCCGACTATTTTTCCCTCAGCCAATGCAACAAAGCTTGTTGTGGGATTACGCTTTATATATTTTTCAACACCTTCTCTGCTATCATCTGTGGTATTAATACCCATGCCTGGCGTATTTGTCCATAGTTCATAGACGCCATCATAATCAAGTGCAGTCATAACCTTATACTCTATGTTCATTACATTCTTTCTCCTTCGAAATATATCATCAATCATTACAAAAAATCTCAAAGTCGGAAAATAAACAATAAAAACCAAGAGCACTAACTTATATCGGATACACTTTACGGCAATGTTCAATTTCCGCACTCTCTTCTTCTGAAACAAATATATCAGCCACATTTGACAAATCATTCTCTAAAAAAGTTTCTGTTTTTATTAATTGAATGATTTTCCCAACATCATTTGCTGAATCATCAGTTTCAAGCCATAAACCTAATTCAGTATCAGAAAGATAATCATATCCATTATCTTTAATAGAATTATTCGTATATTCTTCAATGCGCCCAGGCAAAATATATCGAATATCCAAATCAGGATTTGCCATTTTTGTTGAATCAAGTACAATAACAATTGTCTCTCCTTAACATCTTACATATCTTTTATTCTTACTATTAGGCTTATCCGGTATGGTCATTCTTACAATATTAAGCTCCAATGCCGGATTCATATAATTTTTTCGAAATGTTTCTTTTGACCTTAATCCTAACTTTTCCATAATGGCAGTTGCAGTATATGGCATATCATATTCCATAACATCAAGCATTCTTTTTAAATACTCTGTCATTTGTTCGCCACTTTCTAATATCTGTCCCGCTACTTCATCTAAGATTTTGTCTATCTGCATAAGCATGAACTCTATAAATGTAGTAGACTCTCCTTCTATATGACATCTCGCAATTGCTTCATAATAATCATCTTGGAATTTTTCAATCTGACTTTCTAAGGGAATAAATTCAAAAATCGGTTTCCATTGAGATAAAATTGCAGTATGCCATAGCCTTGCCATTCTTCCATTACCGTCTGAAAATGGATGAATAAACACAAATTCATAATGAAAAACACTACTTAAAATAAGTGGGTGTACACTATTTCTTTCACTTTTCATCCTGGAAAATAGTTCTTCCATCTGCCCTGGAACAAATCTAGCTGGTGGACACATAAAAACACATACATCGTCGTTAAAAACACCTTCCTCCCCTTTTCTAAATTCTCCAGATTCCTCAACAATATATTTGGTCATAATACCGTGAAATTCTTTGAGAGCATTTATACTGTATGGATTAATTTCATTGATTTTTTCATAAGCAGCATAGGCGTTCTTTACTTCTTGTATCTCCTTTTGCTCTCCCAGAACAAGTTTTCCATTTATTACATCTCTTACTTGACCGAGGGAAAGAGAATTTGCTTCAATCTTTAGTGATGAATGTATAGATTTTATCCTATTGTTTCTTCTAAGATGCGGTTTTGTCTCTAGTTTACTCGTTGCAGTTATCTTACCAATCTTTTCAGATATAGAAGAAACATATGCCAATATCTCATTTGTTATAGTAAATGGTGGTTTATATCCGCTCATTTTTCACCTCCAGCTTGCTTACTATCTCACTCGTCATCTTGCTTATTATCTTACTTATTATCTTGTGTTATTATACAAATAATAGTGGCAAAAAACAATGGATTAATAATTAGATTTTCCATTTCTTCCCTACCCATTTTATTCTGGTATGCTTTTAATCTCATATTCGACGCATTCTATATAAAACAATTTTCAAATTTGTCTCTTTGCTCTATCAAATAGCAATCCAGTATCCCTATCATATGTAAAATCTGGCAAAGCATCTATATTCAAAACCGTCCAGCCAAATCTCCTACATAATAAATTAACAAAATTATCCTCCAACTTATCGTAGTAATTTTCAATTTCGATTAGTTGTTTTTTCAAAACATGCCCGCTGACATTATTACCATAAATCAATACATCGCCTTTATAATATTCGATTTCAACTACCATCTTACGCACTTCTCCAATTCAATTTTTTGTAACCATTTTACATATTCACTCTTGTTACCACACTTCCCTTTCGCAATTATCAAAGCAGATTCTAAATCCTAACAACTGTTCCAACCCTTTTAGTATTTCTATTACCTCTATATTTTCCTCACTAAAGTCACTTGTAACAATTGAAACATAGTTTGTTTCTTCTTCATCATAATCCCGACTGCTCCAACTATTTAAATCTTTCACCTTCATAAGCGAAATATCAAGAAAAGGCTTCTTACTAACAAAAATCCCATTATCCTTTTCTTCGAGTACAGTAAAAGATCTTAAATAATCTAAAATTTCAATTGTATCCCATGTGTTGGAACGACAATCTGTTTTTATGTAAAAATAGCTGTGCATATTAATCACCCTTCGTCAATGTATCTCTATTGTGATGTCATTCCTCATTCCATTCCTCTGTCACAAAACTTCCATCCGCTATTCGCACATAGTACAATTTGTCAAATCCTTCTTCTAGCTTAGGTAGTTCTAGCTTACTATATGTACAAACCAGTGCCTTATCAGGCACACAAGCTTTCCCTTCCCTTTGACCATTGCGCTTCATACAATCTGCGATTACCGACTGAAAATAATATCCACACACTTCGTACCCATTTTCTTTCGCTAGTTTAATATATTTTTCTCTCTCATGCACAGTTGGATTTGTATTATCTACCACAAATGATTTTTGATTACTAATGCATTCTTGCAACAATAACTTCTCTTTGTTTCTTGTGTGCAATGTATCAAGATTCACATGTACATAATCGCCAAAAAATTGACGGTAATAGCTAGATTTTCCACTTGCTTGTATTCCCATAAATATTATGGCTTCTTTATCTCTCATAATTAATCTCGCCTCTACCAAATGTTATTTCTATCTATTACATATCGCCTTCATTATACTCCCCGTACCACTTACAAAATCGCGCTTTATTAAATATAATCATCTTATACTCTTCGCCATTTACCATATGAAATGTTGCAACTGGAAATATAATCCACTTCCATGTAATTTCTCTGATTTCATTCATTGGCAATACCAGATTTCTAAACTTTTTATCCACTGTCAGCTTATTCGTTCTGTAGGTAACTGATTGTGGTTCTAAATATAATCCGCCACCAAGTATTCCTTTATGGCATAGACTGCACATAAATGCTTTGCTCATTGTTTTTTCTCCCTGTAGTGTTATATAAACTAATATAAAGCTCTATAAGACTGAAAGTTTGCGCGTAGTAATGAGCCATGCGCAGATGAGCCGAAGGTGACTGCCAGGTGCTTGCACACAGGCAGGTGCCTTCGAGCGAAGATGCATACGGCGAACGCCGCGACAACGAGCAAGCTTGCTTGCGAGTCTGTCGGCATGGCGAGTACTGCGTAAACCTAAAATTTGGTATTTACTTCAGTTTGTCGAGGTCTTCCACATAGATGGACACCTCACCACACGCTGGACAAATTGCAACTTTAGGTTCGCCCATTCTACCTCCAAAAAGTTTGTTTTCATCAGATGACATAACAATTCCGTATCCTGCACCTTTAATTTTGATGGCACAGTTTTCTTTCATTTCGCTTCCGCATCGTATGCACTTTCTCATAAATATTCCTCCTTAAACCTCAAAGCTTCACATACTTTTCTACAACAATTTCTCAACCTCTTTAACAGCAAACTTCTGAACTAGCCCACAGATCTTACAACAATAACAAACCACAGAACTTCTCTTAGGTTTTAGCTTATTTATCTCCCCTTCAGGATAAAAAAACATCCCATGCATACCTGCCATTTGTCCTTTTATTAATTCTCCACCACAATTTTCACATTTTATTTCCATTATAACTCCTCCATATCCTGTTTGTTTCTTAGCCAATTGATTATAATTCAGGCATATCAATTTATCACATTATGATAAACGCAATTGTATTCAGAATCATTGCCACAAAAAACAAACTGCCTGTAATATAATCTGTTTTATCTTTTCCCTCTTTTGCTTTACTGATAAATGTAGCACCGTTATATGCACAAAGCATACTAACCAACGGAGCTGGTGTGAGCTCCTTACATAAAGAAATTATTACTAATATAATAAAAACTATAGCCATCACTATAATTCCTTTACGCATAGCCTTTAAATTAATCATTTCATTATAGCTTGCAACCTTCTCTAATGTATCCTTCACTTCTTCATTCATATTCTCACTTTTCCTTCCACCATCAATAATTTCCCTAACATCTACATCATAGTATTCTGCCAGTGCAACTAACATACTCAAATCCGGCATAGTACTTCCAGTCTCCCAGCGTGATACAGAACGATTAGAAATATTTAATTGCTCTGCCAGCTGCTCCTGTGTAATTCCTTTTTCTTTTCTTAATTCTTTTAGAAAAGAACCTATCTTCATTTGATCCATCTCGAATCCTCCTTTCACAGCCAGAATATACTATAACCTTTCTTATTTACACGACACAAAGTGAGAAATGCCGCATTTATAAGGGTTAGACAGGTGTGTCTAATTTCCAATAAAATATCTTCTCTACATAAGACCTGTTATCATGTGCATATAATTCCCGTGTTTGCAAAAGCTTAACAGCATATATCATTAATTCTTCAGAAGTTATGCTCATAGCTTCTCATGTCCGTAAAACTCTTGTATCTTAAGACTTGTTCCACAATATGGACATTGAGGTATATTCCAAGGGTCAGAGCGACCAATAAATTTGTTACAATGCGGGCAACGAATTTTAGTAGCACCTACAATGCACCACACAAAAAATATAACAATTATAACTATAAGTACAACTGTTCCTATCTTCACAGCAATCTTTGAGTAGGTTAATGTATAAAGTGTAAGGGCACCTAAAAGCATCACTCCCACTAATACCCATAAACCAATATAATAAGTTTTTAATCTTTTATGAAATGCTTTGTTTTTATCATTTCGTTCTTTTACAACTTCGTAGCTTTCGTTCATTATTATTTCTTCCTCCTATAACACTTAGTTAAAAAATTTCAAGACATAAATCAACTCTTATGTTTTTCCTTCAATAAAGGTTTTAACTTTTTATAGATTGCACTAGTTCTCTTGCTATCTTTAAAATACTTTGACATACCATTACATATTGCCTGTTTTGTTTTATATTGATTAAATATGTTTAAAACAACATCTGGCTCATCCTTATCTGATAGCAGATTCGTAATTTCTTCAAGAGATGCTATATCACTTTCTTCAACCTTACTTTTCTTCTTTGTTTCTTTTTTATCAGATGTCTTACCTTGTGATTCCTTTCCCTTAAATGTGATTCTTTCTACAGTAATATTTTGTTTAGACCAATATTCACATAAGCAATCGTAACCCTTATCATTTGAAACTATATAGTATTTTGCTTCCTTATCTTTTCCAATCAGATACCCAAGATGAGATGATAGTTGAAAGTCAAGGGCATTTTTTACACCTGTAGTAACCTTGCAAAAGCTAAACTTAATATTTCTTTGCACCATTCTATCCATAATATCAAGAGTGATATTCTTACATTGATCCGAATAAAACAAAATCACTACATCCTCAGCCTTTACTCCTGTTAAATCCTTTAATCCATCTGTTTTTACATTTTCATAATCCACCAAATAATACTTCATATACTTTCCCCTCCTTCAACAATTCAAACACCCTACAAACTATTATACGGAAACTCCTTAAAATGCTTATCAAAATTCCATATAGTTATCTCTGGTTCCAAATGTATCTGTCCATAGTGGCATATATCCACTGCGGATTGCAACTGCCTGCGATGCAATATTCGTTACAGAAGCACTATAAAATGGTACTTTCTCTTGTTCTAGTATTGAAACAGTCAAATTATGTACTAATAATGTTGCTAAACCTCTTCCACGATACTCTTTTTTTACATCTACACCAACTTCTCGTAATGTATCATTCACAATTGATGCTCCAGCCAAAGCAATTATTTCTTCATCTTTCTTTGCATATAGGACAATACAGGTTGGAGTATTGCCATCTTCATCAAAAGATAATGAATTATCAAATCCTTGAATTCCTTTCAATTTTTGAATTTCATCATCAAATAATAATTCAAAAGAAAACCCATCAACATAAGGAATTGAATTCATCTGTTTTAGGTCTGGAACATAGTGTATAGTCTGCCCAAACACAAAATCACTCTCATATAGTTCATCCCTACATTTTCCACTAAGACGGCTCACAACTTCTGGAAATATATTATTTGATACTGTAATTACATCTGTATCTCCTACGCTAAGAATTTTTACATAGCGTTCTGAAATAGTATCATCCTTAACAAAAATCATTTCACCAGAGTGTAATTCATCTACGTTGCATTTCATTTGACCTGCAATATATTTATATATAGCGTCTTGTATATCTTGTGAATTAATCATATTTTTTACCTACTAAACTAATTTTTAATCTATTAATCTGCTGAATTTATATATAAACCTTTTTATTATTCTTTCACAACAAATTGTTGTGGATTTTCAAGCTAATGTTTTTATACATTCTGAATATTCCGGATTTATAATAACTTCTCCCATAAAATCAACCTTTCTCCATCTTTTTAATTTGCCATACACTATCTAGCAAATAAGATTTTTATACAACTTGTAACAATATTCCAGACACTGTCTGGAATATTGAACTTACTCCTCAAACGCCCTATTAAGCTCCTCTGTTCCCTCTAACACAAACCTACCATCCTTAATAATAGCAACTCTCGCTCCATCCGGATGCACACTATAAATTGCACCAATCTCCTCATAAGGGATAGTTATATCAGTATGACAATTATAATAAGCCTTCTCCTGCTCCTTCTCGTCCTGAGACTTTCTAAGCAACGAGCACTCATTTTCTTTAGCAATTATCTCCTTGCCATCAGGGTTATAAAGCACTGCCTCCTCACTGTAGCTGTAGCAGGTATCACCCACTGCAAAATGTGGTCCCATCTTCTCCACTATAAGGATAGGAAGCTTGTAGACGATGTCACGCTTCTTAGCCATCACATAGGCTGTTGTGTTTGTACCTATAGCGAATTCTCCTATAGGAAGTGTGTCGTGGTTAAACATAAGATTTTCCTTGATAAACTTCTTGTTCTCCTCCTCAGAATCGAAGTTATCACAGGTGTAATCTGCTATCTTACCATCCTTAAATTCTATATTAAGATTTACATACTTAAGCTCGTTAAGATAAACCTGGCTTACATTTAACACGCCATTAGTGCCGGTTAGAACAGGTGATGTAAATACCTCTCCTACAGGAATATTTACATCTGCCAAGCAGTTCTCAAAGTTGGTTTCCTTATCAGGATTGCCCAACTTATGAAGCATAACCTTAATGTCTGTCTTATTGTCACCCTTGCCTAACACCTGCACATATTCAGCCTTATCAAGCTCATCGATTATAGACTGCTGAATATTCTTGTATAGCTCATTATCTAAGGTGTTAACCTTTACTATCTCTGCAAATATTTCTTCAAAGTCCTCACCTATCTCAGGAATTGGATAGGCTATAATTGTGAAGCTATACTTATCTCTTGGGATGTACTTGTTGGTTATAGCTGCATTTCTTCCTGCATAGGAAACGCTCATCTCCTGCTGCTTCTTAGATAGCTTAATAACATTTTCCTTTATCTCTGGCTTAAATGGTAGCTCGCCGAAGGTTTCTATAACCGCAGGACCTGCGTAAACTGCTGCCATATCCTTGTACTTCTCGTAGGTATCCTCTATAACTGCAAGCTTCCTCTCCACATATGCCTTGTTGTAGAATAAAGCCTCGTCCATTCTGTGGTCGTACTCATACTGCTTGTTAGCAGGTGTTCCCATGTATCCTGTTCTAACAGTAAGCTTTCTGTTACAGCGAGACACAGCATATCTAAATATTATAGGCTTTAAGCCCTGCTCCTCAAAAAGCTTAATGGCTTCTCTAACCATTCTTTCCTGACCGATAGAGTATCTTATGTTAACTGATTTCTTAGGCTTTAAATCTATCCTCATGGTCTCAAAGCCCTTAACAAATCCATCCACATAGGTCTTGGCCATAGCCTTAATATCTTCCTCTGGAAGCTTATTTAAAAACTCTGCAGTCTTAGGCTCATTGTCCCCTATATACTCACCATACTTGTACAGATATCTAACATCTGACAGGTCACTTTTCATAACTATATCTGTGGCAAATGTATATGAAGGATCCAATGTCTCTCTTACCCTGTCAGCCACCAAAACATCTGCATAGTCAAACATATGGTAACAGATTGCTTCTTTGATGTATTTTGCCTGTGGCAATTCTCCCTCAGAGCCTGTAAACATGCTGTATATCTCTAGAAACAGCTCTACTGTTGCTGTAAATTCCAAAGTCCTCTTCTCATAGGCATATGCTATAAGAGTTCTTACCTCTGCATACAAAAAGCTAAATAGCTTTCCATATTCCTTACCTAGCGCCTTAACAGCATAGTCAGGATTTGCAAAGCTTTCATCATAGTTTTCAGGAAGTATATCCTGATACAATCTATGATTAATATTCTGCAATTCAGAAAGCTCTAATCTCTCATAAACGGAATTATCCTCCACAGCAAGCACATCATAACAGCTGCCTATAAAGTCCGAAAGACAAACAAAGTAATCCCTAACTGCTGTGGGGATTACTTCGTCATCTAAGCTATTCATCTCTTCTCTTATATCACTAACTCGCTCTATGGCAAGTTCTAATCTCTCATATATTTCTTCTAAACTATTCATTTATGCCTCCATATACTATGTTATGTTTTTCTAAACTTTGTTCAAAATCTGCACCAGTACTGTGTTATAGCTTCGATTTTAACACACTGCATATTATGGAAAAAATATCCACTAGCACATTGTTAACATTATGTCAACTATATATTAAAGATTACTCATCTATTATATTCCCTTTTCTTACATTCTCATTAACCATACTCTCTAAGTATTCCCAGATTTTTTCTGAACCCTTATGAGTGTCCTTATTTCTGCCCATTACCTGACTTTTCTTAACATGATGCTCCCTCCATGCCCTACCATCTGTGGCATCATTTAACATCATAGGCTGAGCATTATCTAAGGTTCTAGCGAATAAGGCTTCAGGAGTTTTCCTCTCCTCGAACTCCTCCCAGATAGCTCTAAACTTCTGAGCTTGATCCTGTGGCAATAAGTTAAATATTCTATCTGCCGCCTTTTCCTCTCGCGCTCTCTGGCTTAGCTTAGCCGCCTCGTCATAAGCGTAGGTATCCCCTGCATCAATCTCTACGATATCATGGATAAGCACCATAGTTATAACCTTTTGAACATCTATTTCAGTATTGGCATGCTCACTAAGCAGCAGGGTCATAAGGGCTAGGTGCCAGCTGTGTTCTGCATCATTTTCCTTACGGGATGCATCAGAAAGATATGTCTGTCTACCTATCTTTTTTAACTTATCCACCTCAAGTATAAAATTCATCTGTTTTCTTAATCTGTCTTCCAACTAAATATATACTCCTACAAATTTCACCTTATAAAATACTTATTCTAGCCACTATCCAAATGACTAGAATAAGCATTGTTTTATTATTCTAAATTGCTATATCAACCCAGATATATATGTGACAATAGGAACTACAAAACCCACCAAATTAAGTATTATAGCCATTCTCTTGGCACTAACGCCACCCTCCTGGGCTCTGTGACCAAATATGCCAAAAAGCATTCCTGTTACAGACAGTATTATGGCGCACAGATAGAGAGTACCGAAAATTTCCGGTACATTTCCCTTGGTAATTATGGATGCTATATATCCAACCACCTCAACACTAAGACACATTCCTGCAATTACAAATGCAATTATAGTGTCTGATGCTGTGGCTCCATCTGTATAGCTATATTTTCTTCTTCTACGTCTTCTACGTCCCATTTACTTAACACATCCGATTAATTCATTAATATCATTTACATTATTCTTCTTCATGTACTCCTCAATACCCTTAATTATCTCTACTGTTGCATAAGGGTTATGGAAGTTAGCTGTACCAACTGCTACAGCTGATGCTCCAGCCATAATAAACTCTAAGGCATCCTCAGCAGTCATAACTCCACCCATACCGATGATAGGAAGCTTAACTGCATTTGCTACCTGATATACCATACGAACTGCTATAGGCTTAATGGCAGGTCCTGAAACTCCTGCTGTTTTGTTAGCCACTGCAAAGGTTCTTCTATTAACATCAATCTTCATACCTGTAAGAGTATTGATAAGCGAAAGTGCATCTGTACCAGCTGCCTCTGCAGCCTTAGCCATCTCAGTAATATCAGTAACATTTGGACTAAGCTTCATGATAATAGGCTGCTTAGCCTTAGCCTTAATAGCCTTAGTAATATCATAAAGAGCCTTAGGGTCCTGACCGAAGGCGATACCGCCCTCCTTAACATTAGGACAGGAAACATTAATCTCCATAAGGTCTATGTCAGTATCTGCAAGTCGCTCAACTACCTCTAAGTAGTCCTCTGTACTCTTACCACATACATTTACAATAATCTTTGTATCCTTTGTCTTAAGGAATGGTATGTCTCTCTCCACAAATGTATCAATTCCCGGATTCTGAAGTCCAATGGCATTTAACATTCCACCATATACTTCCGTTACACGGGGCGTTGGATTTCCAGGCCATGGTACATTTGCCACGCCCTTAGTAACAACTGCTCCTAATTTATTCAGGTCCACAAATTCACCATACTCCATACCGGAGCCAAAGGTTCCGGAAGCAGTCATGACCGGATTTTTAAACTGTACACCAGCAATTTCAATTCC
>JAGALE010000110.1 GCA_017625335.1 Lachnospiraceae bacterium | reverse complement strand
TGCTCCCATTACACCACTATCTCGTTAGTATCGGCTAAGGGATTCGAACCCTTAATAAATGAGTCCTTAGCTCATTGCGTATGCCTTTCCGCCAAGCCGACTTATCTAATATAATTGCTTGATTACTTTATATTGAATGTTTGTTAGTTCTGTTTTTTGTGCCCAAGGTAATTCTACAATATCTTCCCATACCTCATCATACATATTATAATAGTAGTTTCTCATTTTTTCAGTTGCAAATCTAGTTTTCTCACTTATAAAATTACAAAATGCATTGTATATACCTTGAGATGTCTTGTATCTGTTAAATCGTTTGGTTTTAACATATCTATTTATAATTCCAAGTATTTGTTCTCGTGTTACGCATGACCAAGACACTGTAAAATCGCAATCAAAATGCTCTAATTCACATATATACATCTTGAATTTCAATGGCTCTAAACTCCAGTATTCATTATTCTCCAGTGCATCTGGCACATAACCTGTAGTCTTTAGAAACTTAGGATTGTATAATGATTTCTTAGTTAAAGGTATATCAACTTCTCTTACAATAAATTTAGTTCCTTTACACATCTCTCTATTACCAGATGCTATTGCCTGCATACAATGTCCAATGCTATCAGTAAGACATACACGAGGTATTGTCTTATTTTCATCTGTTCCTGCTGATTCAGGTATAGCTGGAACTAATACACTATTTAAGTTATTTAGATTAAAACTAACGTTATAAAATTTCATTTCTTTCTCTCCCTTAACTTTAAATTCATTATACATCCCTTATTATAATTTGTCAACACTTTTTTCAAAAATTTTTTGAAAATTTTTGGAATGATTCATTTAATTTTAAGCATAGTCTATGGAAGGACCTTAACTGCTTTATTTCAGTTTCTAGGTTATATATGTAATTTTTTGTTCCAGCCTTTAATAAGGGGTCACATAAGTCCGCGAGGGGTTCTACCATACAATTTCCTCCTATAACAAAAAAATCCGCTAAGCCATAACTGACTTAACGGATTGTATATCTTGTTATTTTAAAGTCACTTAATTAGCTTTCATTACCCTACTTTATTCAACTTGAATTAAACCTAAAGCTGCTATGAGCAATAGGTTCGCAGGGGCTGCTAATAAGCTATTCATGCAATTGTAATTTTTACAAGTGCTATCCATGACTTTCTATCCTTTCAATTTATTATTTTAAAATACATTTCATATTATTAAAATGTACCTTATCAGGACTATCTTACCATATTTTTCTAGATTATAATATTAAAATCTACATATAATATTATTAACACCAAGATAAAGGTGTTTTACAATAGAGATTCACTCAATATTAAGGAGGAATATTTGCTATGAAAAACCAGACTAATAACAATAAAGAAATGTTAAACAAGTTTAAAACAGAAGTTGCTTCTGAATTAGGAGTAGACTTAAACAAAGAAAATCTTACAGCAAGAGAAGCAGGTTCTGTAGGCGGTGAAATGGTAAGACGAATGGTTAAATCTTACGAGGATTCTCATAAGTAATTAGCCTCTTATATCTTACTACTAAAAGGCTCCTTCTTATTTGAAGGAGCCTTTTAACTTTAAATTTATATTAACTCAATTATCTCACAGTAGTAATCAAAGTCTTCTTTGTATAATTTATATAAGTCCACAAGACTTACCCAGCCTAGTCTTTTAAATTCCTCATCTGTAATTGCTTTAGCATTTGCTTTATTATGCTTACCTGTTTTCATTGCCCTGATTGTGTCTTTAGTGTATATGTCAATTTCTCTGAGTGTTTTTATTGTATTTATTTTTGAAAAAGCGTATGCACACCAACCAAATGCTTCTTCATGATTTATATAGCACTTAAAATTTTTATTGTTTAATTGTCTTATTATCCTACGTGCAACACTATCAAATGATTTACTATCTCTTTCTATTTCCATTCGTCCTTTACGACACCATCTATGTATTTGTTTTTTAATCTTTTGTTTAGCATGATTGCTAATGTCTATTATACCATTATCATCTAGTTTAAGTCCTAAATATTCTAAGCTATCACCTGGTTCGAACCATGTGTACTTATCTGGATTCATTGTTAAGCCGTATTGATTTAAAAAGTTCATTATTTTACCTAAGTACACCTGTAATTTATCTTTATAATCAGTAATAACTATTATGTCGTCACTGTATCTTGCATAAATTGCATTTTCATTATCAAAGTACTCATCACATGCCTTTAGTGTGTAATTAGCAAGGAAGCTTCCAAATGCACATCCAGGAATTAATGACTTCCATTCACTTATTACTTTATTATTCCACATAACATCATCGTTTAATAACAGTTTTTCCATTGTTATTTTTATTCCGTCTGTGAATAATTCATTAATCATTTCAATCACTTTTTCTCTTGAAACGCTGTTAAAATAAGCATGGATGTCCACCTTTACTCCGTACTTGAAATTATCTCTTCTGTTATCTTTTATATATTGTATTGCGTTACTTGTACCCACTGTCTTCTTATAACTAAAACATGACTTACTTATTTTATCTTTGTAATATGCTGTAATTGCTCTGTATAATACACCCAATACATATCTATCTTTAAGTTCGTAAATGTAAACTACACGTTTTTTCTTGCTTTCTGACTTCGATATTTCTACTCTCCTAGGTATACTCCAAATATAATTACCTGACATAATTTCGTCAACTATGTCAGGTTTATATATTTCCCTGAGTTTCCATAAAGTGTTTTTATCACTCTTACTGAAACCCTGCTTTAATATCATTCTATTATATGTTTCTTCCCAATGTACTGGTTTTAATAGTTCATTTTTTAATGCTTGCATTTTAATTTTCCTTATCTTTATTAATATTCCTTAGTAGTGTTAGTATAACTCCTTGTCATACTCTCGAACTTCTTTATCACTGCATTCAATAATTCTTTATTGGGGCGCTTTTGTAGTATAGCTATTTTAGGTGTTTTTATATCTTTATTAGTGTAATATTTTAATGTAGATACAGAAAATAAAGGTTTTACGGATGATATATTACATAAACTTTCTATCAGGTCTAATGGACATATAAATCTTACACATGTTCCACCAAACTGTATCATATTGGATAAATTTGGTGAATGATATTTTATCTCTTCACAAAATCTTAAAAGGGAATCTTGATTACCTACGAAATAGAGTAACACTACTTTTATACCTAGTAATGATGTAACTTCCCCAACGCATCCAGCTATATAATTAGGATTATTCATTGCAATATTAACATGTTGATATTTAAAAGATGCATCCATGTCAAAATAATTTGATTGAGTTTCTTCAATAAATCCTTTGCTGATAGATGGGTGTCTACTAAGTGATTGCACTTCTTCCTCAGTATATTTACAAATAATCGAATTATTTGGTCCTAAAGTTAAATATTGAACTTGATTTGCTGCTACTAGCTGTGTAAACTTATTTGCATCAGCATAAATCCAAGGTTTTAAATCCTTATCCTTTAATACTGATGCACCATTCATATCTGTATAAAAATATCCTACTCTTTTATTACCATCTTTAACTATTGCACATTCATGATATCTCTTCATTTATATTGTACCTCCCCTAATCTTTATTGATTATAATAGTTCCACTTACAGTTTCTACATTTAGCTAATAAGTATCCGTCTTTTCTTGTCTCACCTGCACACCTCTTACCTTTAAGTCTACCTTGAAAACAAGTTGGTTTGCTGTACATTGATTTTATTACCTTTATTATATTGTCCATTTCTCCCCAAATCAACCAATTCACATCTTTATGACTGTTTGCATTGTTTATAATCTTTATTGACTGTAATTCTATTTCACTCAATTGTTCTGATATTGAATCCCACTTATCAGACAGTATATATTTACTTAATTTAGATTGCCAATTCTTTAATTGTAGGTTTAATTCTTTTTCCTCTTCAATTGTGTAGTGTGACATTTATATATCTTCCTTTTTGATTTTTCTTATGTTTTGTATATCATTAATTTTAACTGTTGTACCTGCAACTGTTATATAGCTGTTTGTTATATCAGTTACTTTGCCTATTAATTTTAATCCACGTAAGTTTATTACTTCTACATAGTTATCTACATTTATTTTATATTTACCATCAATTTTTAAAGATTGTACCACTTCAATACTCAGTGTATCATTAGTTATTTTAGTGTTTCTACTTACAACTGTTCTGTCATTCATAAATATTTCAATCTGTCTATTAAAATTTTCCAAAAAGAAATTAAAATCCATACTAGACATATATGTGAATCCCATATGAAATAAAGTGAAATCTACCACTGATTGTACAGATTGTACTCTGAGTGTTCCATTTTTTAATATTTGATTGAGCTGTTTATAGAATGTTTTAATCAAATAATCATTCGTTGAGCAATCAATGTTTTTACCCGTTTTTAATAAGCTATACTCACTCATTCTAAGTGCTTCAACTAAATTATTATCAGTATTCAATACTATAAAATAGTTTATATTATTGTGTCTATCCTTATATTTTTGTATTGCTTTATTCATGACTTATCCCCATTCTCCTCTGTAATCTACACTGCTTCTAATTCGTTTAAGTTCTTTAATTGCTTGTGCCGGAGATGCTTGTCTATCCTTCATATCCATAAGTAATTTATTCAATATTCTATAGGATAAATATTCATTCATATTACCTACTTTATCTGACTTAAATATGTCTGCCAACATTTCATAATGTTTATATAAGTATGCATATAGTTCTACAGCCTGTATACACCCTGATATATTATATTTATTACGTACTCCTGTATCATCACTTATTGCTGATAAATAGTATTCATTTCTGTTGAACATTCTATTTAATTGATTTAATTCATATAATTGTTTTTGTGTAATCATACTATTTGCTTTCCTTTCTTTTATTTATAGCATTACAAATATTTTCAATTTGCCTTCTAATTTTACTTAGGTTTGTCACTGCTAATTTACCATCATTTATCTGTCTTATAAGATGTACTATGTCAGTGCTTCCATGCCTGCCATCTTTATACTTAAGTAAGCATGTTTTATTATCGTTGCACAACCCTTGTATTCTACACTGATTTTGAATGAAATCACAATTATTCTTATTTACATACATTATTCCTGCATATGTCATACTAATATACCCCCTAAGTATTTAACTTACTACCACTCGTTGTGTAGTCCAATATGTACCTGTTTTACTGTTTTTTCTCATGAGTGCTGCTTTTTCACCAGCCTCCTTCTTATTAAACGATTTTGCTGCTTGTATATAAGGTGTGTATAATGTTTTTCCCTTATTATCCTCACCTACGTATGTAACTTCTTCTCCTTTATAGTTGCATACATAATAATCTACATGTATCTTATTATTCTTTTTCTCAAACACCCACCAGTATCCGCACATGTATCTTTTATTTTGATAAGATAAATTATTATATTTTATATATTCATTAGCCTCTTCTTCTGAAGAGAATGATAAACAATTATATGCGGTTATGTAATTAATCTTATGCCCACTTACGGATAATCCAAGAACATCATGTTTATTACCAAATATAATTAGCTCTTGTTCTGTCATTAATTTTCTTCCATAGGAGCCTATATCTAATATTTCTGCTGTATTGTCATCATATGCTTGATATACTACATACATCTCTCTAATTTCTCCTTATGTATATTTTATATAAATTGATATCCATCATCTGGTTCTGAATTATTTATTATATTATCAGCTTGCATAGCCCGTGTAATTTGACGTTGATACACTGCTTTCTTTAACCTTTCCCTACTAATTAAATCAAGTGTTACTTTATTTTCTCTATCTAATTTAATTAGTGTATCAAGTTTTATTCTTTTCTTTTTGCCATCTATAATAACTATTACTTCATTTCCCTTTATTTCTAATATGTATATACATATTTTATTTGGTATGTCATGTTCTACTACTGCATCTAGCAACTCTCCCATAATTACCTCCTAAATATACATATCGAAGTTACTTCCTATATCAGGATTTACACTTTGTTCCATTACTGACTTATTCATCATATCTACAAGTCCATTACCTAATATATCATTGGTTTCAAGTGCTTTATCTAATAACTTTACACCTATTTGAGATTGTGTATTTATACTACTTAATGTTGTTGAAATTCTAGCTATATCCACTTCTGTATCCTCCTATTTATTGATGTAAAAATCCGTAAGGTTTCCTTGAACCTCCACTATGCCATCCAGCTCTTCTGCTGTTGGATGCACCAGATGTTTCAGCTTGCATATATTTTCTTGCATTGTCATTATCTTTACTTCTTATAAAACATAAATGTCCTAGTTCATTTATATACATATTCTCTATAAATATTTGATTATTCAATACCATCTGTTTCAAGTCTGCATATTTGAAACCACGTATTTCCCCATCATCTAATTTAACATTTATAATTCCTTGCGTCTTGCTAATGCCCATTGCCATTATTTCCACTCTCCTTACATTACTCTCTTGTTATATATAATTCTGTATATGCTCTACCAAATAATTGTCTTTTTATTTCTTTTATATCAAATCCTCTATATAGTTCTCTGATACGTTCATTGTCATTATATGTTAGTAACCAGTTACCTTCCAATGTTTTTACTATGTTGGCTAATTCTTCATGCTTAAATTTTCTGCAATCACCTCTATAATACCTTGATACTCTATCTATATCATAAGGTGGGTCTATTAAAAAGAATGTGTCCTTACTATCGTATCTACCTATGATTTCTTTATAATCCTTATTACATATCTCAACACTTTTTAATGCCTCTTGAGACAAATAAAAGTCTATTTCATCTATTATTGTATCTCTAACTGACCACTTCAATCCATCCATTGTTAGATATTGTCTATATGTAAACTCTGCTGCTGCCCTTTTATATTTATCTAAACTCTGATACCAGTTAGCCAGTGTCATTTCTCGCTCAGAATCAGTAAATTGATTCTTTACTATGTTGTTTAATTGAACTACTCTATCCAATACTTTATTATTGTTTTCTTTTATACATTCCCAAAAGTTTACAACTTTTTCATCTATGTCATTATATATTGATTCACCTTTATATCCCTGTTCTATAAGTTTAAATCCAGTGTTAAAACTTCCACCAAATGGCTCACAATATAATGTAGGATTGCTGAACCCATAATCAACTAAGTTTATATCCTTCATTCCAATATATTTTAATATTGATTTCATGTATTATACTCCTTCGTCACATGCATTAGCTAACAGTATCATCAAAACCTAAACTTATTAAATAATTTGCTATATTTAACGATTCTATGTATACTGCTGAATTTTTACCATATCTATTTTCCAAATCTTTAAGTCTTTCTTCAAATGTACACCAGTTTCCCGTACCATCTACTGTCATATCACCAAAATATAAAAGTCTCATTGCTGGTGAATCATAGTGTGTCTGTAGATATGAATGATATCTTATTTCATTGCTATATTTATAGCTATCACTCATAATGTTAGCTAAAACTTCATCATGACCGAAAGCATCAGAGTCTATCTCATATCCTATATCATGAATGCTACCTAGCACAAACATTTCTTGACATGTTTTTTCATCCCAAAGTAGTACATTCTTTGCATAATGATACATTTTCTTACCTACACTGTAGCAATGCCTATATCTACTTAATGGAAACTGCTTTTCTGTAAGTTTTCTCATTTTAATTCTCCTGTAAATATTTATATTATAAATGTGTAGTGGCACTTATAATATGCTTGTATGCCTTAGTCCTTGACTACATAACGTTTTATCTACTATTGAGATAGACCGGGAAGCAGCCTCGGGCATCGCCTGAGGAAGCTTCCAGGTCTATGTACTGACTCCTACATACAGTTGTATTGCTGATAACCTTGGTTGCATAACAATTATCTACTATTGAGATAGACTGGATTAAACCTGCGACCTCGCCGCAGTGGTTAATCCAGCCTATGTACTGTTATCTACAATACAAATACGTGCAACAACGTATGTATCATTATAGAAATCTTAAGCCTCCTATAATTTTTGTAACTTCTTCACCTGATATTGATGCAGGTGTAATTAAAGAAACTACAGATGCAAAATCATCTTGTAACATTGGATGTATTATATTATGCTTTACACCAAGTTGTCTATAATTAATAATTTCTGCATTTGCTAAGTGTGTATGTTTGTACTGATATGCTTCATCATCACTTAAGAATACATTAAATCCACTTGCATAATACATTGTAATCCAATTATTAAGTTTGTAATCTACACCTGCTATATCATCATAATCAGGTATAGCTACACCTTCATATTCCAGCGTTCCTCTAGCTGCTTCAACGTAGTTTTTCATTGCTGTTGAATTAAACATGTATGCTATTGTAATAATAATTGATATAGTGTTTAATATTTCTTCTGTAGACATATTACCATAGCATTCTCCATCATTAACTATATGTATTAATTTTTCTACATATGCTATTGCTGCTAAATCTCCTAGACATCTTGCCTCTGATTTGAAGTTATTATATCCACTTCCTATGATGTCCCCCAAGTATAATAATGTTTTTCTATATCCGTAATCTGTTCTATATACAACACCTGAATTATCTTCACTTATTGTAAATCCTAACTGAGCCATCTCTTTTCCAGTAGTAAATGTTTTAGTTCTAAACTCATGTTCTGTAGATGACTGCCTAAGTTTTCTTATTTCTCCTCCTCTATTTTCTTTAGCTTCCTGTGCATCTTTGTATATAATCTTAGCGTCCAGCACTAATGCTTTAAATTTGTCACATGCTAATTTACTATCTACTATAGTTTTTGCTATATTAAATCCTAATCTATATCTACTTCTTCGTAATAGATATAATGTCATACTATATACATCTTTGTTATTTAAAGCTAACTGTAGGAATAATAACATAAAATATTTTGTATCATTACTTAAACTTTCCCTGCAATAATTAACTCTGTCTTGTTTAGGTAACTTTCCTACTTGAACTAATATATCTTTATCTCTGTCACTTAACTTACATCCATATACCTCATTACCTATTTCCTTACAGAATATCTTATATTCTTTTAAAGGTTCATAAAATCTACCATAGATATCAGTTGATTCTCTCCATGCCCAATTATCACTAAAATGAATTCTAGACAAAGAAGGTTTTGTAAATATCTGTGTTAATACAACTGATGCTGAATAGCTTAATATTTTATTTATATGTTGCCTATTTCTCCAAAGTTGTTGTCTACTAACACTCTTATTTACATTTAATTCAGCAAGTTTAGATTTTTCTATCTTTGTAAACTCACTTTTTATAGCTGATACTGTATCCTTACTTTCACGTCTAACTATTTTTGCGTTAACCAAGTTAAAACAATTTGATACTAATTTTACTAATTCTGCTTCATTAATATCAATAATACGTGCCTGTGTGTCCATTACACGATATCCAACCTTACTGCTACCATCAACTATTTCACCTAGTATAATTATGCCATGATTACCTATTACTTGCATTTGTGTGTTGAACTTTGGCATACGTGTCATTGCACATTCTGTATTAGTTATCTTACCGTTTTTAAGCTCTGCATTTACAAACTTAAATCTGTTTAATAGTGCTTTAGTTTGTTCAACTGTATACATTTTGAACTTCTGTGTTTTTTCTAC
>JAGALE010000109.1 GCA_017625335.1 Lachnospiraceae bacterium | reverse complement strand
ATAACCACCTTATCGCCGAAGGCGATAGCAAAAGTTTTCCCTGCTATGCAATTTTTGTATGTACACATAATATCTATGTTTAAGGTTCAGGTGATAAGGGTGCTTGAAACGCCCTTATCACCTGAACCGAAGCATAAGAAAACCTGCACATATCAAAAATTGCATATGCAGGTCTGAAAACTTTTACTTCATCTTCCCATAAGGGGATTTATACAATATAGAATACTAAGAGTATAGCTAAAAAAAGTAGATTGACTAAGGTGAATTTTACCATGTACATTCGCTGGTCGCTGCCACTAATCTTACAGTAGAATTTGTAGGAGATAAGGCTTGCCATAGAGGCGATGATGGTTCCAAGACCACCTAGGTTGGTTCCTACAATAAGGCCGGCGTAATTATCAGTGAAGCCGGATAGCAACATGGCTGCAGGTACATTGCTGACAACTTGGCTTGCAACTACGGACACATAGACCTCACGGTTGTTTACTATTGAGCCTAAGAAATCGCTTACTGCAGGGATATTTTTCATATTACCTATGAATACGAAGAAGGCTACAAAAGTAAGTAGAAGAATATAATCTGCCTTAGGTAGAAGTTGTTTGTTCACTATAAATATAATAGCTAGAACTATGACAAGCATAATTTTATAATCTACCTTGTGAAGTACAGTTAATATGCAAAGTCCAAAAAGTAGGGTGTAGATAAAAAGTGGAAGCTTATCTAGTTTGCTGTCAGGGAGCTCGCTGGAGGAACTTCCAAATGGATCCTTATCTATAAAATAAATGGCAATAAGAAGCACTATATAGGATAGAGCAGTGTATGGTAGCATCAGCTTTAGGAATTCCCCCATCCCCATACCTGATATGGAATATAGGTATAGATTCTGTGGGTTGCCAATAGGGGTGAACATACTTCCCAGGTTAGCTGCTACAGTTTCAAGTACAATAAGATATATGCTAAACTTTGAATCATCGCAGAGTGCTAGGACCATTATGGTAAATGGCACGAAGGTAATGAGTGCCACATCATTTGTTATAAGCATACTTGTGAAGAAGCATAGACTGACCAAAACAAGAGCTAGTGAACGCTTTGAGTGAACACGTTTAACCATAGCTGCAACTAAGCTGTCGAATAAGCCGCAACTTTTTAGCCCTTGAACTATAAGCATAAGCCCAAGCAAAAGGGCTAAGGTCCTAAAGTCGATGTAGCTTATGTATTCTTTTGATGGTGGTACTATAAAGGAAGAAATTACTGCTAGTAGTAGTGCTATGGAGAATACAATCTCATTTTTTATAAAGCTAATTATTTTGTTCATATGTACTCCTTTATTATATCTATGATAAGGCATAAAAATGACCTCTTATAAGTGTGATACCTACAAGAGGTTTTTGATTCATAATGCTTCGAATACTCTAGGAAAGCTTATCAAAATATGCTTTAATAGCATTAAAGCTTTCATCGCTTATGTGATGCTCCATACCGCAGGCGTCCTCGTAGGCAACCTCCTTGCTAACTCCAAGCTTCATAAGAATCTGAGCTAGCATCTCGTGGCGCTGGTCTATGCGACTTGCAATCTCCATTCCTGAATCCGTAAGTGTGATATGTCCGTCAGAATCTACATTAATATAACCATTGATTCTAAGATTTTTTAAATATACACTAACACTTGGCTTTGAAAATCCTAAGTGGTGAACCACATCTATAGAGCGAACAAATTCTAATTTCTTACTTAGATGAAGTATAGCCTCTAAGTAATCCTCAGCTGATTCCTGTATCTTCATAAGTTTTCCCCACCTTATCATTAATTTGCAACATTATACGGTCAAAATACCAACAACAGTATATCACACATTATTATATTTTCCTACTAAAAACTTAATTTATGCTTGACAAAGGGAAAATCTGGTGTTATTGTTACGTTGGTTAGGCAAGAATAACTACATAACTTAGAGGTGAAATGATGAGTTTAGCTGACGCATTAGAAGGAAAAGATTACGTTATCAAGGAAATATTGACAGAGGATGAGGAATTAAATGCATTTTTGTTTTCTCTAGGCTGTTATAGTGGTGAGAGCATCACAGTTGTGGCTAGAAGGAAGAAGAATCTCACAGTTTCAATTAAGGATGCCAGATATAATATTGATATACAGTTAGCTTCTGCAATAATAGTTCAGTAATGTGCTATTATTGAGAAGCGAAATTTTTGGAGAATGAGTTAGGTTCAACTAACATATTATCTTATATAGATAATTGTCACACCTTGTTATATAATTATAGGAGGATATTTAAGATGAGAATTGCTTTAGCAGGTAATCCAAACAGCGGTAAGACTACGTTGTACAATGCAATCACTGGTAAGAATGAACGTGTTGGTAACTGGGCTGGTGTTACCGTAGATAAGAAAGAAAGCCCTATTAAGAAGAGCCTTTATGAGGCTGGTGAGGAGTTAATTGCAGTAGACCTTCCAGGTGCTTACTCAATGTCTCCGTTTACATCTGAGGAGAGTATTACAAGTAGCTATGTTAAGAAGGATAATCCTGATGTTATCATCAACATAGTTGACGGTACTAATCTTAGCAGAAGCTTATTCTTCACAACTCAGCTTTTGGAGCTTGGTATTCCTATGGTTGTTGCTCTTAATAAGAACGACATTAATGAGTCAAAGGAGACTAAGATTGATGCAGCTCTTTTGTCAGAGAAGCTTGGTTGTCCTGTAATACCGACAGTGTCAACTACAGGGGATGGTCTTAAGGAACTTATTGCTAAGGCTATTGAGTTAAAGGGTGCAACCCAGAAGGCTCCATATACACAGGGCAATGTGGATCTTACAGATAAGACTGCTGTTGAAGCTGCAGATAGAAAGCGTTTTGATTTTGTAAATGCTATTGTTAAGAATGTTGAGTCTCGTAAGGTTTTAACTAAAAACAAAAACTTTGGCGACAAGCTTGATTCTGTACTTACTAACAAATGGTTGGGTATTCCAATATTTGCAGGAGTTATGTATCTCGTGTTCCAGATATCGCAGGCATGGGTTGGACCATTTATTGCAGATACATTAGTAGCATGGTTAGAGTCATTCCAGGGATGGGTAGGCGATAAGGTTGGTGATGCGTCACCACTTCTTTACGCTCTTTTAATTGACGGTGTTATCGGTGGTGTAATCGCAGTTATTGGATTCCTTCCACTTGTAATGGTTATGTACTTCCTCATCGCTTTATTAGAGGATTGTGGATATATGTCACGTGTGGCAGTAGTACTTGATCCAATCTTTAAGAAGGTTGGTCTTTCAGGAAAGTCAGTAATTCCTTTCGTTATAACTATCGGCTGTGCAGTTCCGGGTATTATGGCAAGCCGTACAATCCGTAACGAGAGAGAAAGAAGAGCAACAGCTATGATTGCTCCATTTATGCCATGTGGTGCTAAGGTACCGGTTATCGCACTTTTTGCCGGCGCATTCTTTGATGGGGCTGGTTGGGTAAGTACAGTAGCTTACTTCGTAGGTATCTTACTTATTTTCCTTTCAGCATT
>JAGALE010000108.1 GCA_017625335.1 Lachnospiraceae bacterium | reverse complement strand
GCATGTTCACACCATGGCCACACACCTTAACCTGGTCTCATCGGCCTATTGATTAGTCCAGATCACAAAGTTTCAACTTATACTTTACAATCATATTAAAGTGTGATAGTATTATGGTGTAGCCAGATGGTGATCTAGGCTATGCCAATTAATTATAAGGAGGAATAAAATATGGCATTAAAAAACAACACACAGAAGGCTGAAGAAACAGCTAAGAAGGAATGGAAGAGAATTCTGGTTCCTATGAGCAAGCTCTCATTTATCTATACTGGAGACAATGGGAAAACATCATTCAGCTTTGCACTTGCAGAACATGATGACATAACATTCATGGTCTCAGCTAAGCTGGTAAAGGTTACACCAGATCACACTGCATTCTCTGTAGCACTTCCTGTACCAAGTGAAGGAGAAGAGATTAAGTTATCTAAATCTATTGCTCCTGCACAGAAGGATGGTAAATGGGAAAGAAAAGAACTCTCTGCTGAAAAGATTGAGGACTTGGGTTATCCGTTTGAAGCTTAAAGCTAAGGGAGGTCATATCTCCCTTTCTTATTCGCTATAATATTCTTACAGGAGGTATTCAATATAATGGCTAAGAAAAAAGACAGTAGATATGACATAGCTTTAAGGGAATATGGTGAAGCTTTGGATAAAGCTGAAAGGAAGTATAAAAGGCAACTGAAAAAAGATCCTGATATTACTCCTGAAGCTTTTGGTTTAAGTTCAGCAATGTTTGATGTACTTAAAGGAGATACAAAAAGTGGAAAGCCAAGTTTAAGGCAGATAAGATCTAAGACTGCTGAACTCACAGAATTTACAGATCGTAAGTATGGTTTAAAGAAGATTGGTACAAAAATAGAAAGTGGTCAGGAAAAAGGAGTTTATATGCCTAAGCATATGTTTAAAGAGGCCATGGCTTCTATCAATGCTGAAAACAGGTTCAGAACTACTTTGGCTAAGGCTATAGAAAAAGCTGGAGGATATACCTATGCCAGACTAACCAAGAATGGCATAGTTAAAGAAAAAAGTAATATGTACAATGCAACGATCACTAAGTCATCTGACTTTGTACCGGTCAGAATAAATATTGTTGGTGGTCCTACTATAGGTTATAAGGGAAAACAGATAGCAAGAGAAGTCAATCTATCAGCTACTAATTTTAAAGAACAGTATGGAAGCTATAAAGGTGGCAAGGCTGTATCAGTTCATGACGTCAGAGTTCAGAACTTGATGAATAACTGGCTGACTGGTTTGAAGAACTCTGTATCTAAGCATTTTGCATCACAGGTTAGGAGTATATTGAAGGAACTCAATGTAGATGCTATTGACTTCCTTGGTCTGTTTCATTTATCCAGTGCTTTTGATTTTGAGTTTATCTATGATGAGACTCTGACTGTAGCTAACAAAAGAGAAGAAATAAAGTCAGAGATAGAAGCTTTCAGGAAAGACAAGAAGAGCTATACAGCTTTCAGGAAGGAGATGGAAAAGCTTGATTAATGAAAAGGAAATATACAGCAGATTTTGAAACCACAGTAGATCCTAATGATTGCAGGGTGTGGGCCTGGTCCATCTGCAATATTGATGATATAAATGATATTTATTATGGAACAGATATAGCAAGCTTTCTGAATAAATGTAATGAACTTGCTAACTGTGATATGTACTTTCATAACTTGAGATTTGACTCCCAGTTTATTATCTGGTATCTGCTAAAGTCAGGTTATAAGTTTGTAAATAAAGAAGATATGTGCTCCATGTCCTTTAATACTCTGATTAATGGTGATAATCAGATATATGAAATGGAGATATGCTTTAAGGCCTATAACATGGGTAAAAGAGCATACTATAGAAAAGTTGTTATCTATGACTCATTAAAGAAACTGCCTTTTACTGTAAGGAAGATTGCCAAAGACTTTCAGCTTCCAATACAGAA
This sequence comes from Lachnospiraceae bacterium, assembly GCA_017625335.1. Classification (GTDB taxonomy): domain Bacteria; phylum Bacillota; class Clostridia; order Lachnospirales; family Lachnospiraceae; genus Coprococcus_C. Next base: position 15,000 of record JAGALE010000108.1, on the reverse strand, counting down.
GCTGACAATGGACTATCTGGAACCAAGAGAAAGAGGTCATCAGTTCACTAAAGAAGAAAAGGACTATTTGAGAAATGATGTTGAGATCATGGCCAGGGCATTAAATATCCAGTTTGGCCAAGGACTAACCAAGATGACAATAGGTGCGGATGCTCTGTCTTCATATAAGAAGATTATAGGTAATGATACTTTCAAGAAATGGTTTCCTGTTATAGATCCAGAAACTGACTCACTGCTAAGAAAGGCTTATAGAGGTGGATGGACCTATGTCAATCCTAAGTTTCAGAATAAGGATATAGGTGCAGGTAAGGTATATGATGTGAACAGTCTTTATCCTTGGGCTATGAGATACAACATCTATCCAATAGGAATGCCTATGTATTTTGATGGCCAATATAAGGAAGATCTTAGAAGGCCATTGTATATCCAGAAGTTTACATGTCAGTTCAGACTTAAAAAAGGCTTTCTGCCATGTGTTCAGATTAAGAAGTCATTATTCTATAACGGAAATGAATATCTGGTAGAGTCTAATGGGCTTGTGGATCTGACAATGTGTAATGTGGATCTGGAGCTTTTCTTTGATCATTATGATGTTTGGGATATCACTTATATCTGTTACTGGTCCTTCCAGGCTAAGGAAGGAATATTCAATGATTATATAGATACCTGGTATAAGGTCAAAGAGAAAAGTACCGGTGCTATAAAACAGGTAGCCAAGCTTATGCTCAATAATTTATATGGTAAGTTTGCAACATCTCCAGAGATAATTGAGAAGATGCCTGTACTAGAAGATGGGATCATAAAGTATCAAGTAGAAAGAAAGTATATTAAGGATGCAGTTTATGTTCCAGTGGGGATATTCTGTACAGCCTATGCAAGAAACAAGACTATCAGAACTGCTCAAATGGAATATGACAGATTTATCTATGCTGATACAGACTCAGTACATCTGGAAGGTGATTATGAACCATCAGAGATGCACTCTGTTATAGATGATAAGAAATTAGGCTATTGGAAGAATGAGTCCAATTTTGTCAGAGGAAGGTTTCTCAAGGCCAAGGCCTATGTTGAAGAAGAACTTACTACCAAGGAAGCATATGAGAATAATCAGAAACAAGAAGTACCTAATGCTCTGATTTATGAAAGAGATGGCCAGTATTACCATCTCAATGTCAAATGTGCTGGTATGAATGATGCCATTAAGCAAAAGGTCACATATGACAACTTCAAGGCTGGTTTTTCTGAAGATGGAAAACTGGTTCCTAAAAATGTTGAAGGTGGTGTGGTTCTGGTATCAACTGAGTTTACTATCAAAGAATTTGAAATAAATAAAATTGTAGAATGATATGATACAATGAGTGTGTAGGTGTAGTACATCTATCATGTTTTAAGGGATGCAGGGTCCAAGGCTTGTAACCTCCTGCATGATCTGTACCTGTGGAATGGTAGGCATGACTGTACCAACACTTGCGACTAACTGATTGGATAAAGTCACTTCTACAGAGGTGGCTTTTCCATTTTAGAATGATATTAGGAGATATTATGGATAAACTTTTACAGCTATTAAAAAATTATGTATACATTGTGAGAGTAATTTGAATGAATGTAACAAGGGATGTGCTTGGAGATCTTTATCCAATGAGCATTGTGAAGAATATGAGAAATTAAAGGAGGCTATAGAGGATGAAAGCAATATTAGTAATTGATATGCCAAACGATATGAATGTTGAAGAAACAAAAGCATTAAATGTAACTCTGTTTAATGGTTTGTTTGTTAAGGAATTAAAAATTGATTGTCCTTTAAAACCTATACCTCAAAAGAAAATACTTGATGAAGAATTATTCATGTCTGGTAATTTTAGATTAATACAGGCAAGATTTACAGGTTGGAATGATTGTATAGATACACTATTAGGAGAAACAGAATGAAAGACATTTATGAAAAGATATGTGTGGTTATAGGACAGATCCTGTGTTTTTCCAATAAGATATGCTGGGCTTCTGCTCCTATCTTTGATACAGAGAATGAGTCCATTATTATCAAGTTTAAGGACCATAATAATAACACACTTGATGTGGTTATATCCTATGCCAGTATATCCAAGGCTCATGATCATACTCTTGAAACAATGGTATTTGATATTATGAGGAGTCAGGATCTTCTATGAGCCAATGGTTTGATATCAATAAGGTATTATCTTACAATGCTATGCTCAACTTTGTAGTTGGTTACAGAGGTGTAGGTAAGACTTATGGTGCCAAAGTATGGGCTGTCAATCATTTCTTCAAAACTGGAATGAAGTTCATCTATCTGAGAAGGTTTAAAGAAGAAGTAAATGGAGATGACTTAAAGACATTTTTTACTCAGATAGAAAATGATGAAAAGATGAAAGGTCATGAGTTTACTGTAGATGGAAGACAGTTCTATGTTGATGGACAGCATTGTGGTCAAGCTTCATACTTGACCATACAACAGTCCAAGAAATCAGTCACTTATGATGATTATGACTTCATTATCTTTGATGAGTTCATCATAGAAAAAGGTTATCAGCATTATTTACCAAATGAACCAGCTAAACTGTATAACTATATGAATACAGTATTCAGGCATAGAGATAACTGCAGATGTATTTGTCTGGCCAATGCCATAAACTGGGCTAATCCATATTTTACTTTCTTTAAGTTTACTCCAATGGATGGAGGATATCAGCTTATTCAGAATGGAACTATCCTTCTGAATATTTATGAGAATGAAGAATATCAGGATATGGTAGCTGAGTCCAGGTTTGGCCAGATGATCAAAGGCACTGCTTTTGAAGAAATGGCCTTTCAGAATACCTTTGAGGATGTATCTGAAGACTTCATCAAGCCAAGACCAAAAAATGGTATTTTGCAATTTAATATTCAGTGGAAGGATAAGACCTATGGATGTTGGTTCAATCCTATTGACTTTGAGTTTGTTATCTCAAATAAGATAAATAATGATGTAAATACGATATGTTACACAACAAAAGACTATAAGCCAAACATGATGCTTATAACTGACAAGAAGCTCAGAGTAAACAATGAACTTAAAAGGGCTTTTGCAAATGGGTATCTGTTTTACGAAGATATGTATATCAGAAGTGATATGTATGATCTGTTCATGTTATTAGGTGTTAGATAAAAGGAGGAAAATATGCCATATTCAGAAGAAGGAAAGAAGCTTCAAGAACTGATCAAGGCCAAAGGCTTTACTGTTTACAGTTTTGCTAAAAGATGCCAGTATTCCAATGCCAGGATGTACAAGCTGTGTTCTGGTGAGTATGATATTGGATCAGTCAAGGTGTATAATGCTGTTATATTTGCAAGGACACTAGGCTTTGCTACTGTAGATGACTTCTTAGATGCACTAGGAATTGATATTTTGAAAGATTTAATTTAGAATGGAGGTAAAGAAATGCCAAAAACTTTTAAAGACTTAATGTCAGAATTGGCTACTGACACATCAGAGAATGCAAAGTATTCAGCAGAAGAGATCCAGGAAGTAGTTAGTGAGGTTACTGCCAAGGACACAAGGATCCAGGAATTAGAACAGGCACTAGAAAAGGCCAACAAAGATCATGAAGACCTGAAGTCCAGAATTGTTGAAAAACTATTTGCTTCAAAAGATGGAAAACCGGAACAGAATGATAATCCGGGAAAAGAAGAGGAAGAGGAAGAAAAACCAAAGACTTTCAGTGAATTGGTACTTCCTGATTATCAGAACAGAAATTAAACAAGGAGGAAAATTAAATGCCTGATAACGATGTATTAAATGGTTTACAGAATGGCACTACATGGCAAGATGTCATGAAAGCTGTCTATAACGATATGTCTGGTGAGTTCCAGAATAGAATTGAGGGCTTATTTGATACTGATGCTGATCTTTCAGCTTTCGGTAAAGCTCTGATGGAATACAAGCCTGGTGCTAATGAGTTTTTATACTCACTCATCAATCATATTGGCTTAGTCAATGTAAATTACAGAAACTTTGAGTCTCCATTAAAGATGTTCAAAAAAGGTTGGATGGAGTTTGGAGACACTATTGAGGATGTCTATATTGAACCTATCAAGGGTATGCTTTATGAAGAAGAAGTACCTAATGATAATCCAGGTGATGTATGGCAGACATTCAAGCCTGATCAAGATGTAGTATTCTACAAGATCAATAGAGAATGTGTATATCCTCTTACTATTAATGAAAGAGTGATCAGAAGAGCATTCATGTCTTACAGAGAATTAGATAAGTTCATGTCTGGACTGATGAGACAGTTACAGAATGGTGATGAACTTGATGACTTCTCTTTAACCATGAAACTTTTGGAAAATTATTCTAATGTAAACGGACAGAACCTCTACTATCAGATCCCAGTAGATGAAGTTACTGATGAAACTACTGCCAAGACTCTAGTTAAGGCTGTTAGATCAGTAGTTAAGGGTTTAAGGTTCCCTACCAGAGCCTACAATGCTAAGGGTGTTCTTAACTGGGCTAGACCTGAAGATATGTATCTGTTAGTTACACCAGAAATCAACTCTATCTTAGATGTTGATGTATTGGCTAAGGCATTCAACATGGACAAAACTGAGTTCATGGGTAATGTTGTTGAAGTACCAGGCTTCTCTGGTGACAACATGGCTAATGTTCAGGCTCTTCTGATTGATAAGGAATTTATCCAGGACTATGATACATACAGAGATATCTTATCTACTGGTGTAAATGCTAGACACCTGACTACTAACTACTATTACCATCACCAAGGTATTATGGCATGTTCACCTTTCTATCATGCTATTGCCTTTACATCTGATACTTTTGCAGATCCTACTACAGTTACTATTACTGGTCCTAATAGTGTTACTAAAGGATCTAAAGAGGCTGTTACATATACAGCTGTAGTATCAGCAGGTGAAAATGAGAAAGTACAATCACAGGCTGTTGTCTGGGAAATTGAAGGTGCTCCTCAGTATGCTTCAATCAATCAGAATGGTAATCTTGTAATCGGTAATAAATTTGCTGGTGAAACTTTAAAGATCAAGGCTACTTCAGTATTGAAAGATACTGTATATGCTGAAAAGACAATCACTGTGGCTTAGTTGCTGACCATATAGTATCCTTTCCATTGTAAAAAGATAGGGTGACCTATCTTTTTACTTTTGCTATAATTAGATTAAAGTAAAGGAGGTTTATAATGACTACATTCCAACCTTTAGGAAAAATAGAACTTATAAGAGGTGTTGATATAGATATCTCATATACACATCAGTATTATTTTGATACACTTGCAGATCAAGAAGCTTTTTTCAGTTCTAGAGCTGTCCTGTTTCTTGAAAATGGTACTTATCAGAGAAAAAATATTAATACAATTCAGGTACCTTATCAGGCTGATAGTATTGCTGATTATAAATATCTTAGATGGCAAAATCCTCAATACTCAAGTAAATGGTATTATGCTTTTATTACTTCAATAGATTACATCAATCCAGGAACATCTCAGATAAACTATGCTTTGGATGTTTATCAGACCTATCTTTTTGATATTGTATGGAAACAATCTTTTGTAGAAAGAGAACATACCAGAAGATGGACTACTGATAGCAAATTAAACAGAATACCAGTTGTCAATACAGAACCGGAAGGACTTGAGTATGGATCTGAATATACAACAGTAGATGAAGAGGAATTTGAACAGATCCCTGATGTAGGATGGCTTGTCTTTGGATCTACCAAAATTGGTTCATCTGTTCCTAGAAATATTGGTAATATGCCAACAGGTATTATCTATACCTTTGTACCTGTATCAACTAACCAGAGAAGGAACTTGACTTTTACATCAGGAAAAAGAACATTACTAGATGGCTGGACTGCTTTAAGTTTATTTGCTAGAGATACTACTCTAGTCAATTCCTTATGTTCAGTAGTGTTCTATCCTTTTTTACCTTTGAGAGGTATCACTTATACTCAAAGTGGTAATACTATTGATCTATCTTTTGCATCACCTGTAGCTACAGTCACTCTGACTGGTGGGCTTACTACAGGCAATTATGTCTTCAGGTTTACTGGACTTGTATCTGCTACTAATGACTTCATTGTGCCAGTAGAGTTTCAAGATAGCAAATATATCTATGAAGGTTTCCCTAATTACAGTGAGTCCAAGCTTCTGATGTTTCCTTATTCATTTATGGAACTTACAACCAAAAGAGGTGACTCAATGGTTATCAAAATGGAATATTGCGAAGACAGGCTTACAGGTACAAAACTTAGAATAGGTGCTTATGGAACCATATCATCTGTAAATAAAATGGTATATGCTATAAGAAATTATCTTTCAGATATGAATGGCTATAACATGGTCAATGGCCTAGCTGACTCATCTAATTCTAACTTACCTATTACAGATGACTATACAGCTTCATATATGCAGGCAAACTCTAACTCATTAAGAGTAGCTGAGTCTAATGCCAGATATTCAGAACTGACTACTATAGACAATGCCTACAGGTCATATGAAACAGCAATGTCTAAAAGAAATGCTGAAGGAATTAAGGATGTTGCCAGTGTTGGTGAAAATCTGGCTACAGGTACACTTATGGCTTTAGTTGGATCTGCTGTTGGTTCAGTTGGCATGGGTGTTGGTGGTGCTGGATCTATCGGTTCTGGTATATCTGGTATTGTGGGTGGTATAGCTGACTATCTGCAATCTGGTAAAGAAGCTAGATCTGATTACTGGAACAAGTATTATTCAGCTGGTACAGATTATGCAAATGCTGTAGCATCCGTTATGGCCAAAAAGAATGATGCCAAGCAGATACCTCCTACATCAAAATCTTTAGGTGGTGATTATATCTTTAATATGGCCAATAATTGCGATAAACTGTATTTAAGAAGAAAGACTATTTATCCTGAATATGCTAATAAGCTATCTGATTATTTCAAACAGTATGGATATAAAGTAAACAGACTGGAAATTCCTAACTTTCATACAAGAGCTTCATGGAACTATATTAAGATGACAGAACCTAATGTCTATGGAAATATTCCAAATGATGATCTGATGCAGATCAGAGATATATTCATCAAGGGTATTACTTTATGGCATGGTAACTATATTGGCAATTATTCAAGAAATAATGATGAAATTTAAAGGAGGATTGTATGTCTAAAAATAAAACACAAAGAAAAGGCAAATACATGAATAAGGCCTACTATACCAGATTATGGAGAATGAGGCTTTCTGATCTTGCCTGCAATATGTTCCCTTATAAGGGAATGCCTGAAGAGATAAACATGAATGCTGTAAGTAAGATGGTCATGCTTGGTGGTTATGCAATATTCTTTAAGGATAAGGCTCTGGATAAATACTTCTGTCTTGAGGGTGCTTTAACCGGTGTAGATCCTTATGGATATCCTAATTTTGCTAAGCCAATAAGTAAAAATATCTCAGAAGGCATCATCTTTCCTGAAATGAAAGTAGGAGAAGAATGCATCATCATATATGCTAATAAGGTAAGAGGCTCAGCTCTTCCTTATATAGTAGAATTTGCTGACAAGCTGGCTGAACTGGATGTAGCAATAAAGATGAATACCAGAGCTATGAAACATCCTCTGATGCTTAAAACTACAGAGCAGAAGAAAGAAAGTATTTCTAGTTTAATGGCTCAGTATGAAGATGATTATTATGTAGTATTTACTGATCAGTCATTACTTGATAATACCTCACTACAGGTAATGGACTTTAAAGTATCAGCCTCTGAGATACTCAACCTACAGAAAGAAAAAGAGACTGTAGTCAATGAGTTTTTCAATGTCTTTGGTATTTCTGGATCAGTAGAGAAAAGAGAAAGAATGATCTCTGGTGAAATGAATGCCATGATGGAACAGGTAGCTGTAAACAGAGAAATGTGGATGGCTCCTCAAAGAGATGCTATTGAAACGATAAATAAGATGTTTGGCTTAAATATTGAAATTGATGTACCTAAGTACATTGATGATGCAGAAATAGAAAAGGAAGAAAAGAAGGAGGAGATAAAAGATGAATAATACTGTTATTGGTCAAGGATATACAATACCTGTATCTTCTATTGTTGAGCAGATATGGGCTGATGGTCATCCTGATGACATGATTGATACACTAGATCCTCCAACATGGAAAGAAGGACTACAGAGGATAGATGAACAGATAGCATATGCTGTGCCAGAGATATTCTATTTTGAATATCCTTATTATGGTGATAGTGACGATAAGGCTCACTTGGAAAAGCATATTCTGGAGTCTTATTTTACAAGAGATATCTGCTGTGACTCTGTAATGAGATGGGTAATGTTTTTAAAAGACAGAATGAATGATATCATGCCAAAATATAAGGCTTTGTATGAGGCACAAGTTCAGCTAATGGCTTCAGATATCCTGGCTCCATACAATCTAAGAGAAACTAAGGACCTTGTATCAAATAAAAATACAATCAAGACTAATGAGTCTTCAACTGTTGGAACATCCAAGTCAGACTCTATTTCAGATTCTAATTCAATATCTAACACAGATGGAACTGACTCAACTATCACTAAAGATGTTCAGAAGACATCCAATACTCCACAGGCTATGGCATCAGCTGTAGAGTCAGGAGATGAGATAGCTTTAAACTATCTATCAACAATGGCTACAAACAAGAATACATCTGAGAATGATTATTCTACTGCCAATTCTTCATCTGACAATTCTAAAACCAAGTCAGAAAGAAGTGATGACTCATCTTATCAGTCTTCTGATACAGGTATGGAGTCCAAGACTGACAAGATAATAAGAGACATCAAGGGTAATTTATCAAAAATGAATAATGCTCAGTTGGTGAAAGATTATCAGGATGTTATACTTAATATAGAAAAGATGATAACAGATGAATTAAGAGACTTATTTTATCTGGTTTATTAAAGGAGGTAAATATGGATAGATTTGATCCTTTTGTAAAATATTCTGACATATATGGTGATGTAATTAACTGGGAAAAAGATCCTATGAACAAGCCACAAAATCAGAATAAATATTTCTTCTCTGATGGCAAGACTTATTATGAGCAAATATGCAAGATGCTAAAATTAATGTCTGTCTTCAAAGATGCTTTTAATCAGATTTACAATAATGAAGATGAAATATCAGGAGCATGGGAAAACTTTATAGATAATCTTTCTGCTACAGCTATCGCTGGTGAAGAAGCAGGTGTTGAATTGACATGGACTGATACCTCTGTCAACTTTGCTTTCACTATTCCAATTGCTGTGGATGTTGCAGGTATTTCATCTATCACTTTCAATAGTGACTATACAATGACTATTACTTTGACAGATGGCAGGACTTATACTTCAACATCTTTAAGAGGAGCTCAAGGTCCTCAAGGAGAACAGGGCATTCAAGGAGAACAGGGAATTCAAGGTCCTAAAGGAGAACAGGGCATTCAAGGTCCTAAAGGAGAACAGGGCATTCAAGGTACTCAAGGAGAACAGGGAATTCAAGGTCCTCCAGGACCAGGTGTACCACAAGGTGGAATTACTGGCCAAGCTCTAGTTAAGTCATCAAACAATGACTATGACACAGAATGGAAAACTTTAATGGGTGTTCCTTCAGCCTATACTACTGATCATCTTGCAAAGATTAATTCATCTGGTCAGATAGAAGATAGTGGTAAAAGTCTGGCAGATTTGCAAGAATTATTAACTCCTGGAACTGGAATTCAGATAAGTGGAAATGTAATTAGCTCAATTGTAGAAGCAACAACACTATGGAGTAATTCATCAACAGGCTCTGAATTTACACCACAATCAATAACACTATCTGATAGTATTGGTAATTATGATTTTATCAATATACAATTCAGAAGTAAAACAACATCAAGTGCTTATACATCAATATTCGTTCCAGCCAGTGCATTGTCTATAACAAATATTGGATATAGCTTCTTTGGTGGTTTATTAACTTCAAGAGGTGTGGTACAAAATTATGGAGGCTCTGGTTTAGCATTTACAGATGCTTCTAATTCTGGAGGAGTTGATAATACCCTAGCAATTCCTAATAGAGTAATAGGTTATAAAATGTAAGGAGGTAATATGAAATATACTATAAATGTTGATAAAAATAACTATGTTTTATCTATTGCTAATACAATTCATGATAATGTTGAAATTGATTTAACAACTATTGACTTATTACATTTAAGTGCTTATCAACTTATAAATAATGAGTTGGTACTTGATGAAGTAAAGTTAAACGAGTTAATCGCACAAGAACATCAACACGAAGTAGATGATGAAATCTTTGACTTGGAACAGAAATTAAACTCAACTGATTACATACTGGCGAGGATGTTAGAGGAGATTATGGCACTTGATAAGCCACTTACATTCATTGCAGATATGATAAAAATCTTTATCGCATATGCAACAAAATATAAAGATACTTTATCTAATAGAAAGACATGGCGAGAAAGAATTGAGGAATTGAGAAATGATAAATAAATGGAGGAAAACTTATGACAAATAACACTTATGACATCCTTAAAAGATGGGTACTTCCAATTCTTACTGGAATGGCAACACTGATCCTCACTGTAGGTGAAGCATGGAATATTCCTGATTACAAGGCTATTTCAATTACCTTTGGTGCCCTGGCTACATTCCTTACTTATGTATTAAATGAAGCTTCAAAGTCTTATATGAAAGATAAAGCTATTATCTCTGTGCCTTCAAGTAATGATGAGCACATAGGAGGGTAATATGCTGGAATGGATATCAGCATTGTCACCTGTAATCTCTGCAATAATAGGAGTATTGACCTATTCAGCTTTAACTAATTATAGGTTAGATAATCTGGATAAGCAGGTAATGGAAATATCAAGGCTCAGAGAAGATGTTGCTAAATTGGATAAGAGAGTATCTATTCTAGAGGTAAAAAACAATGAGTAATTTTGATGTAGTATATAGAAATATGAATGGCCAGCCGGTTCCTTTTATTGTTGAAAAAAGAAGCACAAAGGTAAAGGCTGAACCAGTAAAGGTTAAACCAGTAAAGGCTGAACCAGTAAAGGCCAAAAAGAAGGGAGGAAAGAAAAATGTATAACTTCACATTTAAAATGGCAGATAGTAAGTTAGAGGATCTGAAGCCTGCTGTAATCGTACAGGTACAAGCTGAAAGCTTGAGTGAGGCTAAAACTAAAGTATCTACAGATTTTGCTCCAATGGAAGTTGGAACATTAATTGGTGCTCAGGAGATCAAGGAGATAGACAGTGAATAACATCTATCTTACTTGCAGGATGAACCTAAGACAGACACCATCCCTTCAAGGTCATGTAATTAGTATTCTTGAGAAAAATCAGATCATACCTGTTATTGAAACAACAGAAGAAATAGATGGCTATATATGGTTCAGAACTCCTCAAGGATATGTAGCCAATGTTGATGAAGTATTCTATCATGCTGATAAATATGATGCAAATAATGATAAGATTAAAAGCTTTATAGGAGATATACTCAAAAAATCACTTCAAGCTACAACATCAACAATAGAGGAAATAATTAAAGCCTTGGAGAAGTTCTGAGGCTTATTTAATATAGGAGGTATTTATGGCTTTTACACCTTTAACAAGCTCACAACCTATTAGCTATGCTTCAAGTAGAAGTTCCTACAGGAACTCAGCCAGAGAAACTCTGGCCGGGGGAAGTCCTGTCTTTTTCAATCCATCAAATTATTCTCTGAACCAGACTGGCTATCCTGGGCCTAGATATAAATATGGCTATACATACAATAACTGTCCAGCTCCTGAAAACACCTGCAATGGTAACTGTACATGGTGGTGCTGGGGTAGACTTAATCAGACTATGGGTACATCTCTTCCTAATATGGGAGATGGCAAAGACTGGTATGATAATTATTCAGGAGTTAAATATAGAAATGCCAATAACATACAGCCTGGTGATATCATTGTTTTCACAGATAATGATGCAGGACATGTCATGTTTGTTGAGAAGGTGGATGGTAATACCATTACCATATCTCAATCAGCTTACTCTACCAGATCTGTCTGGTCAGGAATGGCTTGCCTTGTTACAACATTCTCTAAGTCAGACATCTATCAGGGTAACAGTATCAATATGTATAAAGATCTTGATAGTGCCTACTATCAGGAAGTTGTTGGTGTTATCCATACTGGTGAAGACGGTCCAGGACCTACTCCAGAACCTGTAGAACCAGAAATCTCTATCATACCTTCTTCCTATTCAGTAACAATGGGATCTGAAGAAGATTATGTAGATTTTCCTTTTGACATTATAATAGCAGGAATACCTACAGGTGAAAGTGCATCTGGAGGAAATACCTATCCTGGTCTAATCAGAGTGGCCAACACCGGATGGTCCTACACTTCATATGTGGTTGATGGAGTAACCTACAGAAGAGCTACTAAGTCTCAAACATTAAGATATGAAAGAGAGTCTGAGGGGGAATATGTTACAACTAAACACATGTATTTTAATATGACCTTCTCAAATGGATCTATCAATACAGATACTCCAATGACAATTACAGTAGAAAAGAAGAAAGCTAAAGGCATATTGATGCTGGAATGGGATGGAGGGAATGTACAAATATTGTGATACAATATAAATGTATGTTTCTGAACCTCCTCCAGAATGAAAGAAAAGGCCTCTCATGAGGCTTTTTCTAATACTTGAACCATGATATCACTTTAATCTTTTTTGAATATTCGCACCTATTAAGAAACTTTCTGAAGTCATCATAGAACTCAAAGGTCTTCTCAAATGTCTGTTCAGTCAGTAAATTAAGACAAGTTATCTGGTACATCTGATTTTATAATGATTTTGACTTCAACTTCATCATGATCTTCATCCAGATATCCTTCATCATAGAGAAGATCTAAAGCTACACCTATAACTTTTTTGAGAAGACTGATGACTCTTTTTTCTTTCCTTTTTAGTAAATTTTCACTTATAACTTTTGCTCTTACCATATTACCTCCATATATTCATTGTCTGTTTACCTACTTCAAGTTCAATATCTGCCTGAGCCTGAAGGATATGTAATGAGATCCTTTCAGTTAAAGCCTCACCATTACAGTAATAGTCAATAACTTGTTCTTCTTTATTGAATGCTAATTTGAATGTCATTCCCATAAACATAACATATGTGGGAATATCTTTTCTTTCTGATATCAGTTTCAGAAGATCATAGTATTTCATTATTGACTTCCCTTCTAGTTCTTTATCCAACTCTTATACCTCCTTCTTCAATAGTGGGTGGGTAAAATTTTAAAATGTACCACCGGATTTTGAACTGTATTGATAATTTTATTTTAACATCACTATTTCTTATCGTGCCTCCCTTCTATCCTCAAGAACCTTTTACAGCTTAAAAATTTTGGCCGGCTCCCTGGCAGTGTTGTTAAAATTGACCACATACCTGGGTGTGCCAAATTAGTTGAATGTTCAACTATCACTCTTGAGTAAGCATTGCTAAAAAGTTGAATGTTCAACTATTAAACTATTTCAAAGAACTAGAGCCAGGATCTGGCCGGCCTGCTGTCCTGGATTACTTCCAAATGATCAGACAAGCCAAACATAATGCAAGGATGAAGACAACCAGCACGCCAAAGTATAACAGAATAGCTCTGTATATCTTTTGGACTGTTTCAGCCTTGGCCCTGGCTCTCTGCTTCTCTTCCTGCTGTTCTCTGGCTTCCTGGTCCAGCTCCTGGCAATATTCAAATATGGCCATATATACTAAATAATCAACTATTGAGGCCTTATTGTATGTGCTAATAGGCATTTTTAACACTTTGCAATGATAATATGTTAGCTCATAATCACTCAGAAATGAAGCCCATCGCTTGAGCTCTCCATGTTCCCCAGTGCTTAGCATCTTGTAAGGCTCACAGCCTAAGGCCTGCAAGTACCTCAATGTTTTACTATTATTCATGTGTTTTTATTCCTCCTTACCTTGAAGCCCTCAGCCTGGCTCATTTCTGGCCATTCTGGAAGGCTTTAAGCTAAGGCCAAGGCTTAGCCTTGGCTTATTAGATCAGCTCTAAAGTAGCGCCAGATCTTAACAGATAATCAAACAGCTTTTTAATCTGTGCCGGTTTGTAATGCTCTTCAATAGCCTTATCAATCAGCCTAACTCTAGCATGATCGTAGAGCTTAATCCCATCATTTAGGCAGTTTTTAGCATGTTGATCATCAACGCAGAAATTATAAGGGTAATAGCCTTCTGTTTCTGGGTCTGTATATATCTCAATTAGTAAAGCATTCCCCTTGTATAAATCTGTGTAAAATACTTTTCCCGTTGTCTTGTCTATCCTTTCAACTGTTCCAAGATGCTCAGACCAATACCAATTTAATGCCATTATTGACCATCCTTTCTATTAATCATATTATCTCTATATACTGCGTAGCCTACTTTACGGCATGCTTGACGCAAAGCCCTAGCTTGTACATCTAACCAGTCCTCTTCTCTATTTGGTCTCCTGAGACCTTCCCTTGTTCTCTTGAGTTCTGATGGTGTGCAGTAATGTTTAGCTATGTCCATATTATAGATTAAAGCACAACCTCCCCAGCTGTACTCATGCCAAGAGCTGGCACCGTTTAAAAGTATCTTCTCATAATTCTGAGTGTTGAACTCTTCAGCTTCAGACTGTGCCACCATGTCAAAAGCATCACACCATACAGCCCTATCCCATACGCTCTTAGAATTAATATAACCATCTTCTAATACTCTTAGTAAATATTGCTTAGTCATCTTTTCACCTTGGCCGGCTATGATCTGGCCGGCTTCCCTTCTATACCTCTATACTATCATACTTTAGTATGATATGCAAGCATTTTATATAAAATTATTAAATTTGCCCAGGATCTGGCCGGCTGTCTGCTTCTGCCTGGTGTGTCTGCTTCTGCCTGGTGCGTCTGCCAGGCTTGGCCATAT
>JAGALE010000107.1 GCA_017625335.1 Lachnospiraceae bacterium | reverse complement strand
GAGAACTACGATGGATATGGATACAACAGTTAAAGCAATACCCTTGAATTTGGAAGATACAAAAAAGATTGTAGAAGAAATATGCAATATACCTGTGGAAGATGGTGTTACATTTGTAATCACTAGTGTTGATACCATAATGGATGATTTTGACTACCCAGGAGTAAGGATACACATAGAAGCAAGATTAGAGAGAATGCGAAATACAATAAAAATTGATATATCTACAGATGATGTTATTACGCCGGATGCTGTAGAATATGAATATAAGCTGATGTTTGAAGATAGGAGCATAAATATATATACATACAATACAGAAACACTATTAGCTGAGAAAATTCAGACCATATTAAAACGCGGTTTAGCTAATACCAGAATGCGAGATTTTTACGATTTAAGTGGTGTATATGACAATAGGGAATTTGATTTGAATATATTGAAGAAAGCATTCGATGCAACCTGTAAAAAAAGAGAAACTATATTTAGTGATAAGAAGATAGTAGAAGAGATAGCAATAATTTCAACTGATGAAGAAATGAGACATAGGTGGAACAGTTATAAAGTTAAAAATTATTATGTAGGAGAATTGGATTGGGATAGAGTTATAAAGGCTATTAGGGAAATAATGGAAATGATAACTGGTGATTGAGGAGGGATATCTATGAGAAGAATATTAATAGAAAAAGAATATGTTAACCCAAGGGAGTGCTCTTATGGATTTCCATGGGATAGTGATGGAACATGCTATAATTTTAAAAGTCCAAATGAATGTGTAAAAAGTAGCGAGATAGATAATATAGAGAATCTAGAGGATGTGGAGACACTGGTTATAGGCTGTGATTTGAAGGATTATGGATTCATCTCTAAGTGCAAGAATCTTACTCAGCTATACATTTACACTGGTAGTAATATTACAGATTTGAGTTTCCTGGAGAGGCTGTATAAGGTAAATCATCTTTACATCGGTAGATCAAAGGTAAACTCCTTGGAGCCACTAGAGAGACTGGTGGAGGAAAAGAACAGACTTATGAGCGAGACAACAGATTTATGGACCAAAATATCTTATGGATTAGAAGGCGTTTACATAGACTCTGAGGTTGAATTGGATATTGCATCGGTGAAGGATGATGAGCATTGTATTATGGAGCTGATTGTAAATGGAAAGGCAAAGAGGGCGTATAGATAGGAGGTTATTTATGGATACACAAGTGGAGAAAGAAGATAATGAAATGGGAGTAACTAACATAGAGCGTCTTGAGTACAAGGTAGGTGATTAGCTATGAAGCAGGAATTTAAACTAAGAGATTGGTGTGTGTATGAATACTATGGTGAATACAAAATTAGAGGACTAGTGGATTATGTACCCGAATATGGGCGATATGTGAAGCTTAATATAAGTTTAAAGGAATTTGCTCATAACATAACTGATGATGTGCTTGTCTGCGAGACAGAGGAGAATAGATATGTATGTCCGCTGAAATATTTTGACATAAGATATAACTATAATTATATAGATGGAGCATATGTTAAGAAACTTAAAGATAAAATGAAGAAAAGTGGTAGCGAAATGGACGCCTTAGCTTTGGCTACAGGAGAGCTGGTATTGGATAAGCATAAGAGTACATACACAAAGCACATCCTAAAGCTTGCAGAGGAAGGACGTAAGGAACTTGAGCTAGAAGATAGTGCATTTCGCCAAAATCTTATAGACCAGGCAAAGGAATATGATAACTCCATATACATAGCGTGGTACAACGTAGACGATACTAATATGCTGGCGTATCATCTTGGCGATGAATTAGGAATTGTTACACCTGAGTTACATGTAGGAACGATTCAGGACAGTGTGCTATATACTAAGTATCCGGACAAACAGGATGATGTAAAACTTGATTTTAGATATTTTCCGCGAGGTTTTAGTACTTATACAACTTACCTGTGGTCAGAGAATATTACTCATGCAATTATTAAGAATTGTATGGAATGGAATATAACCTTCAATGGCAGAGTGATAGCTCCAGGAGAGGTGGTTGTAATTCCAAGAGAGGATGGGAGAGTGTATCTGTAGGTTAATACCCAGGCTTTGGTTATATAGGTTTTTATTATATACATTTTAGCTTGATTTGTTGTATAATATATCTATTATGAGCCTATATATGCAAGGACGTGAATTAATCACTTACGGAGGACAAAAATATGGCAATACAAACCAGTATAATGCGACATAAACAGTATGCCACATATCAGGCATGTCTAGACATATATTCAGATAGCATTTCTACAGAGGAATCATACAAGAAGGCATTTTTACATATTATTCATTGGCTGAAGAAGAGAATGGGAGCGGAATCAATCTCTAATTGTGATGATTTGGCAAAGTATCCAAGCATAGAGGAATACCAGCAGCTGTCTATGGAAGAAATGTATGGTTTTAGTATAGACTCTCAGATGGATATAAGATTATATAATCTTCAGAGCGACAATAGCTGGGCTATGAAGATAACAGAGCCAGATAATAGAGTGGAATTTACAAGTGGTTCTAAGACTGATGGTGCTGAAATCTATGGACGTACATTTATCACAGAGATTGCTCTTCATATGGATGAAAGTAAGACCACATTGGCAGTTCAGATAATCTGCCAGGAGCCTATAACAAATAATCGTGATGCTATGTCCTTTAGACCTGCATTTATTAATAATATGTTTAAGGACAAGGACTTTGAGATAGTTGAGGGCGGAATAGACAGACAATTTTGCTTCCATAAGGTATACGAAGATAATTGGACTAAAGGCTCAGCTATTAAGGTTGATGAGAGTAATGTAGAAGCATTTGTAGATGGATTGTTGGCTAATGACAGTCGTCAGATGCCTGTAGTTTTGTGTCCGGAATATGCAGGTAGTATTACATATGAAACTAAAAGATTTATTAATGGCGAGGAAAAAATATTAGAGGGTGATGTAAACTCTTTTGCATATAGTCTCATGGGCTATGCTCATGTGGCTGTTATATCGGATAGTGTGCTTATGGGATTATTCGATGATGAGCGTTTGACATGTGTTGGATACGAGGAGAAGCTACAGAGTAAATATGTCATTTATCATACCGGAGTGGACCCTAGAACAGGATTATTTAAGGAACCAGTATGTTGTTCCCTTGCAGGTGAGGATGTATACCTGGAGGATGATGAATTCTATGGCAAGCAACCCTTAGAGATTATAGAAGGTCTTGCTAAGAACTACAGTGTTAGAAAAACATTTTCATTTGGCGAGGCAAAATTCTACCGTGAGTTAAAGAAGCAATATTATAGAAATGAAGGTAAAGGTCAGATTGCTGAGACTATAGCCAACTTAGAGAAGGATATTGCAGAGAAGGAAACCTACATCCTTGACCTACAGTATGAGCTTGAGCGCAAGGAAAAGGAATACAAGGAAACCTTAACTAATTGGAGGAATAAATTCGGCAATTCTCAGGAGAGGGTAAGGACCTGTGAGATGGAGCTTCTAGAGCTTAGGGCTCGAATTAAGGAGGATGAGCAGAGCTTAGATAAGACTAAAAAGGAGTATGACGAGCTTATTCGTAAGAAAAATCTTGAGATTGCAAGCTTGAGCAAGGCAGCAGTTCAAGAGCCTGATAAGGATAGAATGGACAAGTTCTACAGAAGTGCTCCTAAGGTATTACTCGCTTGTCATGAGGACTATATGTATGATTTTGTTAAGTATCTTATGATCAAAGAAATTAATGATGTCCTATATGAAATATATGCCTCACTAAATGCCAGACAGCGAAGATACGAGTTAATCGAAGTGGTTTTACAGTATAATAAGTTTGCTATGGAGAATGGTATAAGCTTTGATGGTCTGCTTTGCTATCCTGACCAGATCGAGTTTTATGAGGGAGAATTCAAGGATGTAATATATGACGCCTTATATGAGTATCAGACTCCTAACAAAACCATCGATTATCTATTGGATTACAATCAGTTTGATATGGAACAGCAGATGAAGAAGGAACGCCTTTTTGACAAGATAAATGGATACAGACAGGTTAAGAGTATTATGGGAGTCTTAAATGAGGTTGGTTTGGCGAAGAAATCATCTAACTCCCATGATAAATTCCTGTATTATGGTGATGAACGATACCAGATTGATGTAGCCTGCACACCAAGCGATACAAATGCAGGTAAGAATGTTGTGACAGACATATGTAAAACGTGTTTATAAGGGGAAGTGCACATGAATAATAATTTAAAGGACAAAATCAAAATTCAAAAAATAGGAATTACAAAATTAAAGGTAGACGCCATCGTAAACGCTGCTAACGAAGGCCTATGGGCAGGTGGAGGAGTGTGTGGAGCAATCTTTAAAGAAGCAGGTATGGCTGAGCTTACAGCTGCCTGTAGTAAATATGATGGTTGTAAAACCGGAAATGCAGTTATTACTCCAGGCTTTAAACTGCCTGCAAAGTATGTAATCCATGCAGTGGGTCCAGTATGGCATGGCGGAGATAGCAATGAGCCGAAGCTGCTTTACAGCGCATACAAGCAGTCTCTTATAGTAGCTAAGGATAATGGTTGTCATTCCATAGCATTTCCACTGATTTCAGCAGGAATCTTTGGCTATCCAAGTGATAAGGCTTGGAGAAAGGCTATACAGGCATATCAGGACTTTTTGAATGCTAATCCAGACTATGATATGGATATAATATTTGCAGTACTAGATGATACTATTATGCAAATTGGTGAGGATACATTAGAGGAGTTATTGCAATAAAATGTAATTTTTGTGAGAAGCTCAATAAATATAAAAGCTATTATTATTTAGAGTTACTAATTTACTTTTGAGTTGTTTTATACAATTCAAGATATATAAAAACTTCTTCGGGTTTCCATAGATGAAATTATTTGTGCGAGAAGAAAAAATAAATAGAGCTCAAACTATTAGATGGTGTTCCAACAAATAGAGACGTTGGGGCGCCATTTTTGTATGTGGCGTTAAAATGCCGACAACGGCAAAAAAATGCAAAAGGCAAATAAATTAATTGAAAATTTTGCCGATAATGTGGTATACTATATTAGTAAATTATTAAATTCTTAATAATAT
>JAGALE010000106.1 GCA_017625335.1 Lachnospiraceae bacterium | reverse complement strand
TTCTGCGTTAGCTAGTGCTATATTTGGAAGCTTGACATTAAAATCCTTACCTGTACCTGCAGAACCTAGAATCAACAAATTACCATTGTTTGAACATTCTTTGCTCGTTATTACTGTTATATTCTTTGATAATATTCGCTGCATACAATTTAAATTCGCATCTGTAGGTGCTTTTTCCATTGCAAGTTTTACCCATTCATAATCCTCGTGAATATTTCCTATAACCTTTGCATATTCCTCCAGTGGTCCTAATGGCATTTGTGGATACCCTTCTGCTTCAACATAAAAACCAATGTTATCCATATAACAATCATCTGCAGGGCAATATGCCTGGTACATGCCATACTTAACAAGCATTATGACATCTAACACTTTCCCTCCTAAGTGACTTTCGATAAAATCTCCTTCATATACGCACTCCCCTGATATGTCAGTTCTACCAGTATTCATCATAAGTATTACATCCTCCAGAGGAACATTCATATGATCTATTTCTCCATCAGTTAGAATAACTGTTTGTGGAGTTCTATAATCTATTTGCATTACCTCCCACATTTTATTTTCCCAAAATGCTCTATATTGTGTTTCCATTCTTATCTCCTCTCCTTATCAAAACAAAATGCTTCATTTGGCTTCATACCTCTATGTAGTCTGCCCCTTACAACATTTTCCTTATCAGTCAAATTCAGTTTTCTAAGAGCTTCAGAAACGGAATTATATAACACTCCGTTAACTATTATGGGTTTACCTTGCCTACATATTTGCTTGGGCTTATTAAGAGCTTCGTTCAACGTATATCCACGCTTCAGTCTGTTGTATATCAAATCTGAATCCTTTATTTGCTCCTTGCAAATTGTTGATATTGATTTTTCTTCATCCCCATCAAGATATAGATGACATCGTAAGTCCCTCTTTTGACAAGCCTCTTCTACAGTCATTCCTCTTCTAATCCTGGCAGTTATTGTTTTCTCACCGATACCAACATATGCAGCCAATGATTTTAATGAGTTGAATTCTTTGCCATTATACAAATATAAATTAAACTTATTTCTACCCATGCACTTACATATCCTTAAATCAACTATATCTTTCTTTGCTCCATTTAATCGCTTCGTCTAGTAGTTTATCTACATCAAAGTTATCATTTTCCCAAATGCAAGAAATATCTAAGTCATTCGGTTCAACATCCAGCTCAAACAGTTGAAGAACATAGCTCTTGCCAACTGTATATAAATCGAATTTAACATATCTTCGTAATTCGTATAATTTTTGCATATTAATCACCTCTACAAATTTTTCTTTGTCTGTCTAAAATACCGTATTTGAGGACGTTTTAGCTTAACCATATGATAATCTTCTTGCATTTCTTTCGTTACATCATATGATTTCCCGTTCTTGTCAACAATACGCTGATTTACTATCATTACCCCTATTCCGTTTTTTCTCGAATCCTTCATAAGTTCTAAGGCCTTTTTATATCTTTTCTTTGCCTGTCTTTTATTCATATCATTACCTCCACAAGTCATTTTAACTTAATAATATCCTTCGCTTCGTTACCATCTATGTATTCTCGTATCTCCAGTACTCCAGTAGCTTTTTGTCCAATCTTATCTTTATACGTATAATATGCTTCACGACTGTCTATTACATAATCTTTCCCATCATACCTAACCGTTACATCATAATCAGCTGCAATGCTCACCACACTATTCCCTGTAGGTATAACCGAGCCTGGTCTATAATACACATCAACAATCACAACCTCTACATCCAAATATTCTTTATTTTCCGTAAGCATCTCTTCGATAATTTTTGGTGTAAATATTGCGAATGTAAGAATAACTGTAAATAATACTAATTTTTTCATTATTTCTATCGTAGGTCTATACACTGCATATCACCTCCATCACACGCTACCTAAAACAACCTTTTCGCAATCTCCATGAGTTTGTCCTTCTTGATATACTTTTTCCAATTTTTAGCATCAGCTCTATCATATGATTCTTCAATATCGCCAATACAAAAAATAAAATCTCGGTTAAGTATATTTGCAAACAACTCTATATCCTTAAATAACAGAAACATAGTGTGTCCAAATCCAAAATCACGCTGTTCTGATAAATCAAGTGAGGAAGTTATTAACAAAGCACATGGAATGTGACTGTTATATACCGGTTCATCTTTATATAGTACGTAGTCTTCATATGCAGAAAGATATACCTTCTCATCCCTCAATGTTCCAAAGGCATAATTCTTAAACTTATCTAGGCTTTTATATATTTTATATTGTTCTACTTCAGTAGAATCATACTGTGGAATCAAAACACCATACGCCAGGGCGCATGCTGCTTCCTCATCAGGCTCTACCTTTTCAAACTTGGCATGTATTTTCTCTTTGAAGCTGTCATCATCCTTATATAAGTCAAAATGTGCTACTTCTTCCACATCTAAAATCCTGAATACATTATCAGCGACCTCTAAAGCA